>JAGWLR010000109.1 GCA_028864885.1 Burkholderiales bacterium
CGCTGCACCACGGCTTCCGACTCGGAATCCAGGGCCGACGTGGCTTCGTCAAAAATCCAGATCGCGGCGTCGCGGTACAGCGCACGGGCAATGGCCAAGCGCTGGCGTTGCCCACCAGACAGCATGCTGCCGTTGGTGCCGATGGGGGTGTCAATGCCCTGGGGCAAGGTGCTGATGTGGTTCCACAAATTGGCGGCGCGCAAACACTGTTCGACCTTCGCGCGGTCGATGCCGATAGGGCTGGCATAGGCCACGTTCTGGGCAATGCTGCCATCGAACAAGACAATGTCTTGTGACACCACCGCAAAGTGTTTGCGGAGGCTGGCCAGTTTGAGGGATTCGATGGGGGTGTCATCCAGCAAGATTTCGCCACCCGTGGTCTGGGCAAAGCGCAGCAAGGTGCTGACCACGGTGGTTTTGCCTGCACCTGAAGCGCCTACCAGGGCGACGGTTTGCCCTGGGGCGATGTGCAAATTCAAACCGTTCAACGCTGGGGTGGCAGCGCCTTCGTACTGCACGACGACGTTGTTGAAATCGATCTTGCCAGTGCACTGGTCCATGGTGCCGGTACCGTGATCCGGTTCGGGCGGGGTATTCATCAACTCAAACGAACCTCGCGCAGTAATGAGCGCCCCGTTGATGGGTTGATAGATGTCCGTCAGATGCCGCATGGGCGAAATCGTCATCAGCAAAGCGGTCACGAAAGACACGAATTCGCCCACGGTGGATGCGCCATGGCTGGCTTGCCAGATGGCCAGTGTGATGATGACCGAAACCCCAATGGCTGCCACGACCTGTGAGGCGGGCGTCACCAGCGAGCTGGTGGCCACTTGCTTCATCGTCATGCGCCGATGGTTCATGGCTTCATTGTCGAAACGCTGAAGCTCGAAGTCGGCTGCGTCGAACGTGCGAACCACGCGCCAGGCGCGGGCGTTGTCGTCCACAGTGTTGACTAGTCGCTGCTGACTCTGGTACTGAGCCTCGCCCACTCGCTCCAGGCGCTTGCGCACCAACTTGAGCGTGATCCCCAGCAGCGGCATAGACACAAACGAAATCAGCGTGAGCTGCCAGTTGATGTACACCAGATAGCCCACCAGGAACATCAGCGTGGTGGCGTCCTTGATGATCGAGATGGTGGAACTACCCAGAATCTGGGATGCGGTCTGGGGGTCATTGATAACCTTGGTGACGGCCAAACCTGGGCTGATGGCGGTAAACAACTTGGCGTCAGCACGAAGCAGGGCACGCATCAAGTCGCGCCGCAAGCCGAGCACCATGCCAGTGGTGGCTGACGTCATCACGTAAGTGCCGGCGAAGTTGAAGAACCCGCGAATCAAGAACAGCCCGATGATGACGATCGGGACGATCCACAAGGGGTATTTCATGCCCTCCTTGAAGCCCGAGTCAATCAGCTTTTTGAACAGGGCAGGAATGGTCGGTTCGACCGCCGCGCCCAACGTGAAGAACAGCAACGAAGCCGCAAGCATCTTCCATTGCGGCTTGGCATATTCCAGCAGCTTTTTGCCGGTTTCAGAGAGTTCCATTGGCTGCAGCTTGAATGAGGGTCAACACTTGATCGACAGTGATATCAGAGAGCTTGGAAGCCCGGACGTTGTGCATGAATTGAGGATCCTGATCCAGCGTGCCACGGGGGCCGATCAGCACGAAGCTGGGGGTACAGACGGCGGCGGCCACATTGATCATCCCGGTGTCATTGCCCACGCAGACATCGGCGACGCGCAGGGCGGCTGCGCTGCCCAGTACGGGGGCGTCGGTGACCACTGCCAGGCCATGTTTAGCAGACTGCGGCACCTTGGCCTCGATGGCCTTGGCCAACTGGACCTCAGCAGGCCCCCCGAGCAAGACCACCCCGGATCCTTGCTCGATCAAGCGACGAGCCAACTCGGCAAAGTTGTCGATGCCCCATTGTTTGTGGGTTTCGCTGGTGCCGATGGCGAATGCGTACAGCGGGCGCGGCAGATGGGCCAGACGGGCCTGCATCTGGGTGACCAACTCGGCAGGAGGCTCCATTCGGGGAACAACGGCCTCCTTACAGAACCCGTGCGCGACCATGAAGTCGCTGGCCTCTGGGTAGACCGCCAGAGACTGACCTTTGTAGGCCTGGATGAATGGGCCCTTGTTGAGGAACATCCGTTGCACCGGGTTGTAGCCAAACCCCATCCGAGTGGGGATACCGCTCAGGCCGGCGATCAGACCACGACTGGGGCGGCCGGAAAACAGAATGATTCGGTCGAAACAGCCGTCTTTGAGCTGCTTGGCCATGCGCCACATGCCAGCCAGCCCCGCGTGTCGCCCTTTACGCTTTTCGCCGCGGCGAGGGCGATGGTCATGGTCAATGACGGCTTCCACCCAAGGCTCTTTGCCAATGAAGGCGCGTGTCAGTGTCGACGGTTGAGCCACGACCGTGACCTGGCCATTCTGGCTTTGCTCGGCAATCATCTTGAAATAGTGAATGTGCCAGATCAGGTCGCCGATGCCGGTGTACTGGAGCAGGACCACGGTCCGTGGGCGTGGGTCGTTCGTGGGGCGCATGAAAACGTCAAGCGGGAAGCAAACCGCTATTTTGCCTTGCATCTGCGCCCTAAGGCCGCAACCCGGGAGTGAAACGCTTTTGGTAGGACAATAGAGCCTCTTTCTTCTGATTTCCCGGACATGAGCGATCTATTCCAAAAGAACGTATCTGACCAGATAGCGGTCTTGCAGAAACTGCAGACGTTGACCGAGGTGGTCAATCAGGCGGGGCAGTTGGCCGTCGAGGCCCTGCAATCGGGTGGCAAGCTCATGTTTTGTGGCAACGGCGGCTCGGCGGCCGACAGCCAACACCTGGCTGCCGAGTTGACCGGCCGTTTCATCAAGGACCGGCGTCCGCTGGCTGCGGTGGCCTTGTCCACCGACACGTCGGCGCTTACCTGTATTGGCAATGACTACTCGTTCGACGAGATATTTGCCCGCCAGGTCAAGGGATTGGCGCGCGCGGGAGATCTCCTGATCGGGATTTCAACATCCGGGAATTCGCGCAACGTGATCCGCGCCGTCGAAGAAGCTCGCGCGGCGGGCGTCAAGGTCGTTGGGTTCCTGGGACGGGATGGGGGCAAGCTGCGCGAGATGTGTGATGTCGCCATCGTGGTCCCCAGCGACGTCACGGCGCGCATCCAAGAGTCTCACATCCTGATCGGACACACGCTGTGCGGCCTGATCGAGCAGAAGATGGGGCTGGCCTGATGAGCACAAACAAACAAGTGTCCCTGCCAACGCGGGATCGGGTGGGGCGTTGTCGCGTGCTGGTGGTGGGCGACGTGATGCTTGACCGTTATTGGTTTGGCGCTGTCGAGCGGATCTCTCCGGAGGCTCCCGTGCCGGTGGTCAAAGTGTCGACCGAGCAAGAGCGAGTAGGTGGCGCGGCGAACGTGGCGCTCAACATCAAAACCCTTGGCGGACAGACGACGCTATTGAGCATGGTTGGGCAGGATGAGCCGGCAGCCCGGTTGCGGCAACTGCTCGAATCCCACGGCGTGGCCACGATCCTGGGTCAAGACCCCGGCATGCAGACCATCGTCAAGTTGCGTGTGATTGGCCGTAATCAGCAGTTGTTGCGCGTGGACTTTGAGCGCGAGCCTGACCACGAGATCCTGGCGCAGATGTTGGGTGACTATGAGAAAGCCCTGACCGAGCACGATGTGGTGCTGTTCTCCGACTATGGCAAGGGGGGGCTGGCTCACATCCCCCGCATGATCGAAATGGCGCGTGCGGCAGGCAAGCCGGTGCTGATTGATCCGAAGGGAAGCGACTACGCGCGTTATGCCGGCGCTTCCGTGATCACGCCAAACCGTGCTGAGTTGATGCAGGTGATTGGATCGTGGAGCAATGAAGCGGACTTGCTGAAAAAGGCCGAGGCCTTGCGTGTGAAGTTGAACCTGCAGGCTTTGTTGTTGACCCGGTCCGAAGAGGGCATGAGCCTGTTTGAAGACGGGCGCGTATCGAATGTGCAAGCCCAGGCACGTGAAGTGGCCGATGTGACCGGCGCCGGTGACACCGTGATTGCCACCATGGCCTTGATGCTGGCTTGCGGCCTCTCGCTCGAAGACGCCATGCACCATGCCAATCGTGCGGGTGGCCTGGTGGTCGCGAAGTTCGGCACGGCCACGGTCACGTATGAGGAGTTGTTCGCGTGAGCTTGGATGGATTGATCGACAAGATCTGTTTGCGCGAAGATTTGCCAGCCAAACTGGCGAGCCTGCCTCGACCTGTGGTGTTCACGAATGGTGTCTTTGATGTGCTGCACCGTGGACACGTGAGCTACTTGCACAACGCCCGAGCCTTGGGGGGATCTCTCGTCGTGGCGGTCAACTCGGATGCGTCGGCACGGATGCTGGGTAAGGGCCCCGATCGCCCGTTGAACCGTGCCGAGGACCGCGCCGCGGTGCTGGCCGGACTGGCCTCAGTCTCGCTGGTGACGTTTTTTGATGAACGCACGCCAGTTGAGTTGATCAGGGAGGTCAAGCCTGACATTTATGTCAAGGGCGGTGACTATGACATGGAAACCCTGGAAGAGACTCGCGTGGTTCGAAGCTGGGGTGGTCAGTCGATTGCGATTCCGTTTGTGGATGGTTTTTCGACGACGGCGCTGGTCAAGAAAATTCGAGCTGGAACGCAACCCTTGCGCAAAGCAGCTTTCCTGGATCGCGATGGGGTCATCAACCTGGATCGTGCTTACGTGCACAAGTGGGACGAGTTCGAGTTCGTACCAGGCGCGGTGGATGCGATGCGGCGTCTCCAAGACGCGGGATACGCCTTGGTGATCGTAACCAACCAGTCCGGCCTGGCTCGCGGTATGTACACCGAGGCCCAGTATCAGGAACTGACAGCCCACATGCGCCAAGCCTTGGCTGATGCAGGGGCGGCGGTGGACGCGGTCTATCACTGCCCACATCATCCCAAAGGCACGGTGGCCGAGTTGGCAATCGATTGCGATTGCAGAAAGCCTGAGCCCGGGATGATCTTGCGTGCATCACAAGACCTCGGTTTGTCCTTGCCCGATTCAATCCTCGTGGGCGACAAGCCATCCGACATCGAAGCTGCGCGAGCAGCGGGTGTGGGGCGAGCCTATATCGTGCAGTCCGACAACGCGGAGTCGTCCGGCGAATCAGCGGTAGCAGATGCTGCTTACGCTGATTTGGCAGCTTGTGTGGATGCCTTGCTGAGCAACTGATAGACGCCCAGGTTGCCTTGAACCATGGCCGGGATCGAGAAATGGGACTCGACCCATTGACGCCCGGCCTGACCATATTGCTGCCGCAGTTCAGCAGAACCCAGCAGCTTGGACAGGTGTTCTGCCAGGGCCGACACGTCGCCGGGTGTCATGAGTTCGCCATTCAAGCCCGGCTGCACGATTTCCGGGATGCCGCCTGCCCGACCGCCCACCAGGGGCACGCCGCAAGCCGCGGCCTGCAGTAATGACACCCCCAAACCTTCCATGAAAGCCGGGTGTGCGAGCACATCCAGGCAGGGCAGGATCTTGTCGAGATCTTTGCGAAAACCTGGGAGCTGAACATGCTCACGCAACTGGGGCGAGGCCTGTACCCGTTGCGAGATCTCATCGCGGATGGGGCCTTGCCCAAACAGGATCACTTTGGTCTTGGGATGTCTTGACAGGACGTCTGGCAGTGCATCGAGCAGGGTTTGATGCCCTTTGCGCTGAATGAACTGAGCCACCATACCGATGGTCAACTCGTCGGGGTGGATCTGGAAGGTCTTTCGGAACCACTGGAGGTGGCTGCGGTCTGGGCGGTATTGATCGGTGTCGACCGCGCTGGGCACGCAGTGCAGTTTGTCCGCTGGTACGCCTTCAGACAGGAGGACCTGCCGGATGCCTTCCGAGATGGTGATCACCTTATCGTAGAGCCGATACTTGAGCTTGACTACCCAGGGGGCCTCAGGGTTATCGACGCGGCGGCTCAAGACCACGGGGATGCCTTCGAGTCGGCCCGCCAATGCGCCCCAGATGTCGCTGCCACGCCGGCTGTGCAGGTGGACCACATCCGGACGGGTTTCGCGGATCAGGGCGCGCAGACGGCCCAGCAAGCCGATGTCGAGATCCCCCTTCATGGGCATGGCGCGTACTTCAGCGTGGGGGGCGGCTTCGTGGGCGATGGCGCTGCCTTCTGGGCAAGCCAGGATGCTTTCGACTCCCAAGGCCTTCAGGCCGCGCAACAGAAAGACGACCTGCAGCGCCCCGCCGTAGAGGTGCATGCCCGCCTCCACGTGCAAGACTTTCATCGCTGCGCTCCGGTTGGGGCGGGTGGTGGCAGCAGCGCGTTGGCTTGTGCCAGCACCCGTTCGACCGTGAGCTGCTTCATGCAATCAAAGCGCCCATCGCAGGTGGGGCGCCGTCGGCAGGGCGAGCAAGGTAGGGCGTCGTACATGACATGCGTGGTAGGGGTGCCCGAGCTGAGGTAGGGGCGGGTGGAGCCAAACAGCGCCACCGTGGGCAGGCGCAGCGCGGTCCCCATGTGGGTCAGGCCAGTGTCGACCCCGATCAGTTGTTGGCACAAGGAGATCAACGCCACACTCTCATCGAGTTTGAGCTTACCGGTCAGGTTGATGAGGTTGGGGCACGCCGATGCGATCCGTTGGGCGGCCTCTTGATCAGCCGGTCCACCCAAAAACAATGGCTGAAACCCTTGTTGCCAGAGCTGCTGAGCCAATTGTGCCCAGTTGTCTTCTACCCAGTGCTTTTGTGGTCGCGTGGTGAACGGGCACAGCACCACCAGCGGTCGCACAGGGGCGGTTCCGAGGGCCTGCTGCAATACCTGCTGGGCACGTTGTCGGGGCTGCGCTCCCACCGCGAGATCCAGTTGAAAGTCGGTCTCAGCGGCGCCCAGGTAGGTCGCCAGATAACGATACTCCGACCCGATGCGGATGTCGGCGCCGGGAGGCGGCACTACCCGCTCGTGAACCAGCAGGTGGCTGCCTTCACGCGCGATGATGCTGAGACGCCGTGGGGCGCCAGTGAACCATGTACACAATCCGCTTTTCAGCAGACCTTGTCCATCCAAAGCCAGGTCAAACTGATACGACCTCAGCATCTTGCGGAAGGAGCAGATCTCGCGCCACAAGGCGCCGTATTGCTTGCTTTTGAGGAGTGCTTCCCACTGCGCGCGCGGCCAGATGAGCACGTCCTTGAGCTTGGGATTGTGCTTGAGCAGGGGGGCGCATCCCGCCTCGGTCAGCCAGTACAACTCGGCCTGAGGGTAGTGCTTATGCAGGGCGGGCATCAAGCCTGAGGCCATCACGATATCGCCCAAAGCAGAGAGGCGAACGATCAGGATGCGGCGTGGCGTGGCTGCGGGAGAGGTGGGAGTCATGAACGATGAACCTGATCCAGACAGCTTTGGTAAACGGCAAGGGTTTGTTCAACCATTTTGCGATCAGTGAGGCGATCTTCAAAAAAGGCACGACCTGTTCGAGACAAGCGTTCGGCCAGCTTCGGATCGTCGTGCAATCGGGTGATGGCTTTGGCTATGGCATCTGCATTGCCAGAGGGCACCAATAATCCGGTATCTTCATGCAAGACAATCTCGGGCACACCTCCAACAATGGTTGCCACCACGGGCAAGCGTGCTGCCAGTGCCTCAACCAGTGAGAGAGGCAACGCTTCTCTGCGCGATGACATAGCATAGATGTCAAAGGCTGGCAGGATGCGTTGCACATCCTTTCTGAAACCAAGAAAATGGACCCGAGTTGAATCAAATACCATTTGGCTGATCTGTTGGCCAAATTCAGTGTTCGTGTCACCGATCAGATAAAAGTGTACGTCTGTGGGGGTTTGCTGCAAGGCCCTGAGCAGCAGATCCTGCCCTTTGTCATGAATGAATCGCCCCGCATTGACGACGGCTGTGATGTTGTCAGCGATGCCCAACTCTTGTCTTAACGCTTGACGCATGGATGGCTCGCCATTGGAGGTATGGTCTGGCACGCCATTGAGGATGACCGTGATTTGTTCTGGACGGTAGCCAGCTCCCACCAAGTTCTGACGAACGGCATCCGACACGGCAATGATGTGCCCGCATCTTTGCATGTGTGTCTTTGCAGTAGTGGCGTGTGCGGTGCAGATCGAAAGAGGACGATGCCGCTTGTTTCCTGCTCGTCCGGCGTACATGGCGCCGCGGATGAGGTGCCCATGCACGATGTCAGCATGCGATTGCCGTGCGAGTTGGCTCAGCTTCCAGTGCGAAACAATGTCAAACAAGCCATGCATGGGTATGTGCTTGGCGGGGATGCCTTGCGCTGCACAGGCATTTCCAAGCCATGAATCCAGTGGGCCGGCAAACATGACCTCGTGCCCAGCGCTTCGCTGACCTTGCATCATGGTGAGGCAATGGTTTTCGGCGCCTCCGTATCCGTGGCTATGAAGGACATGGATGATTCGCATGGCTGTTCGAGTCAGGCCCGGTCTGGCTGGGCGCCCTGTCCTTTGCGGGCATGTTTGGCATGCAGTTTCCAGGCGAATCCGATGAGGTTGTCTCCGTACGAAATCGCCTTGCGGGTCAATTCAAACGGGTTGTCAGAAAAATTGCCCGCGCCGCGTATGCACGTCGTGGCGGTACGGTAGCCAGCTTCATGAACAAGGTCGCGTGCTCGCAATGAATAGTCACCGTAGGGATAACAAAAATGGGGGACTTCCTCGCCGAGCAAGTCTTCCAAAGATTTTTTAGAGTCAAAAATTTCTGCGTGCTGGCGGCGCGCGTCCAAGTGTGACAAGCGCGGGTGCGAGACTGCATGCGATCCAAAATCGCAACCCTCTTGGCGTAGGGTGCGCACCGCTTGTGCCGTCATGAGGGCGGGCTTGGTAGGCCACTCTGTCAGCCAGTTCGCGTTCTTTCCCAGCAGCGAGCTCACCAGGTAGACCGTTGCGGAGAAACCTTCTTCCTGCAGGGCCGGCCAGGCAAACTCACGGAAATCGTCATAACCGTCATCGACCGTGATGACAACGGATCTGCGGTGATAGGTGCTCCCCTCAAACAATCGTCTGCGAGCCTCGGTCAGGTTGATTACATCAAACCCTGCCCACTTCAAGTAACGCAACTGAGAGCGAAACCGATCAATGTGGCAAAACAGTGCCCGATGCTCATCCGGCCGAGGATAGATCCCGATCTGGTGGTACATCAGGATGGACAGCGGAGGGGAAGCTGGGGGGGGGAAGTTCATGAATCCAAAGCAGCAGGATGCGTGGAACCTGTGACTGTACCCCACCCGGTTGATCTCACTCGTCAGGTGAGCGTCTTTACCCGTTCAAGATCCGCAGGGTCAACCACGTGGGGATCCCCAGGTACAGCACCGCCAGGCCCAATTGCTCCAGCAGTCGGCGCACATCCAGCGCCGAGCTCGGGCGCACCAATACCGTCACGATGGTGCTGGCCTCGATCAGCGCTCTCAACAGAGCGGCGCTGACCACCACGCCGATGATCCAGGCCGACCACCACAGGAAAAAGGTGGTCACGTAGGCCTTCAGGCCGAAGGTGTAGTACTCACCCAGGCCGCTGCCGTAGGCAATGTGCTCGTGCAGGTGAAAGGCGGGGATGGCCAACAGAAATGGCAAGAGAACGAACTTTGCCAATGGATGACTCAGGCGCCGATGTGGGGTGGTGGACTGTGCCTGCGCATAGGTCGACACGCGCGAAGTGGGGGGGGGCGCTTCCCGTCCAGCAGCCTGCATCAAGGCTCGCGCTAACGCGTGGGGACGACTCAGGGCCAGTTCGTAAGGCCAGCGTTCATCTGAAGTCAGCCGAATGGATTGAGGTTGCCCCTGGAAAGTGGAGTTCTTAGCTCATGACCACAATGCTGAAAAAGGAGCGAAGAAATGGTCGATAAGCAGATGCGTGGAAAGTACACCCTGGAGTACAA
>JAGWLR010000178.1 GCA_028864885.1 Burkholderiales bacterium
GGTGCAGGCACCGGCTTGTCAGGAGGTGCCCTGCCCCACGGCTTGGGCGTGACCTTGTCGCTGGCGCGGCTGAACCGCATCGTTCGCATCGACCCGTTGGCGCGCACAGCGGTGGTCGAATGCGGTGTGCGCAACCTGGCCATCAGCGAAGCGGCCGCCCAACACGGGCTGTACTACGCCCCCGATCCCAGCAGCCAGATTGCCTGCAGCATCGGCGGCAATGTGGCCGAAAACGCCGGCGGCGTGCATTGCCTGAAATATGGCTTGACTGTTCACAATGTGTTGCGCGTGCGCGGCTTCACCATCGAAGGCGATGTGCTCGAATTGGGCAGCGAGGCGTTGGACGCCGCCGGATTGGACCTGCTGGCGGCCTTCATCGGCAGCGAAGGGCTGTTGGGCGTGGCCACCGAGATCACGGTCAAATTGCTGCCCAAACCCCAGGTGGCTCGTTGCCTGCTGGCCAGCTTCGATGACGTGAGCAAGGCCGGCAACGCGGTGGCGTCGATCATCGCGGCCGGCTTGATCCCCGCTGGCCTTGAAATGATGGATCGGCCCATGACCCTGGCCGTGGAAGACTTCGTCAAAGCCGGCTACGACTTGCAAGCCGCCGCCATCCTGCTGGTGGAAAGCGATGGCACGCCCGAGGAAGTCGAAGAGGAAATCGCGCGATTGACCTCGGTTCTGCAGACCGCTGGGGCCACGCGGCTTGATGTCAGCGAATCCGAGGCCCAGCGGCTGCGCTTCTGGAGCGGCCGCAAGAATGCGTTTCCAGCCACCGGGCGCATCAGCCCCGACTACCTGTGCATGGATGCCTCGATCCCGCGCAAAGAGCTGGCGACGATGCTGCAAGCCATCGACGGCATGCAGCACACCTACGGGTTGCGTTGCGTCAACGTCTTCCATGCGGGGGATGGCAACATGCACCCGCTGATCCTGTACAACGCCAACGACCCCGATGAGCTCAAGCGCGCGGAGGCCTTTGGCAACGACATCTTGCGCACGGCCGTGTCATTGGGCGGCAGCATCACGGGCGAACATGGCGTGGGCATTGAGAAACTGGATGCCATGTGCGTGCAGTTCAGCGACGGCGAACGCGCGCAGATGTTGGCGTTCAAGGGCGCGTTCGATCCACAAGGCTTGCTCAATCCGGGCAAATCGATCCCGATGCTGAGCCGCTGTGGCGAAGTGCGCCAGAAGCCCGGAGGGGCCATGGGGCGCACCCCCGCGCTGGACGCCGCGCTCAAGGACTTGCCGCGCTTTTGAGCCCGCTGACACGCTGGCGTGCCTGGTAAAGCATGTCCAGCGTGATGTGGCGCACCTCAAGCTTGCTTTGTTCGATGTGCGCGCGCAGCAGCCGCACGGCTTCATCGGCACGACGGCGGGTGATGGCCCGCAGGATGCGTGCGTGCTCGTCGTAGGTGGCCTCGACGCGAGCCGGCTTGGTGAAGTCCAGGCGACGGATGATGCGGATCCGCTCGTTGATGTCGCTGTGCACGCGCACCATCTCCTGGTTGCCGGTCGACTGCACCAATACCGAGTGAAAAGCCTCGTCCAATTGGTCGACGCACAAGCCCACCGGGTGGGGCTCGACCTGGCCTAACCAGGTGTCAGCCAGATGGGTCAGGTAAGGGCGTGATTCGGCCTCACACAAACGAGCGACCGCATGGGTTTCAAGCAGCACGCGCAGGTCATAGAGCTGATCGAACACCTCGAAGTCGAGCGGGGCAACCTGCCAGCCGCTTTTGGGGAAGACCAGCAAAAAGCCCTCGCGCTGCAAGCGCTGCAAGGCCTGCCGCAAGGGGGTGCGGCTGACCTGAACCTGATTGGCCAGATCGCTTTCAGAAAAGCGATCGCCGGGCAGCAGCACAAAGTCGAAGATCAGCTGCTTGATCTGAGC
>JAGWLR010000179.1 GCA_028864885.1 Burkholderiales bacterium
GAGCAAACCGGTCGACGATCGGAGGTCTATTGCGGAGAGGGCGGAGCCCGCGCGGCCTAGGACTTGTGTCAATAACTGTACGGAGAATTCACCAGTCAATAAATTTGCCTCTCTTGAAATCTGAGTGGGTAAGCTGACGCCATATTGATCAACCTGGAAGAGTGAATTGATGACTGCCAAGCTGTTTGAAGCCGCCCTTGGAATTGCCGATCCGTGGACGGTGGCGTCGGTGGAGTTTGACGAGAAGGTCAAGACCTTGACGGTGCGCATCGACTTCAAGACGGGCACTCGTTTCAGCCTCTCTGGTCATGAGGGCTCGCATCCGGTGCATGACACCGTGACCAAGACGTACCGACACCTGAACTTCTTCCAGCACGAGTGCCATCTGCAAGTGCGCACGCCACGCGTGAAGCTGCCCAACGGCTCGGTGCGCCTGGTCGAGCCGGACTTTGCAGGTCGCTTGAACGGCTTCACGCTGCTGTTCGAGGCCTTGATCCTGATGCTGGCGCGTCAGATGCCGTTTGCCGCCGTCTCGCGCATCGTGGGCGAGTCGCCGCACCGGGTGCTGGCGGTGTGCCAGAAGTACGTGGAGATGGCCTGTGGTCTGGCTGACTACCCGGAGGTCACGGCGCTGGCCATCGACGAGACCTCGCGCGCCCGGGGCCACAGCTACGTCACCTTGGCCGCTGACGCCGATGCCCGGCGCGTGCTGTTCGTCACCGAGGGGCGCGACGCCAAGACCATTGGGCGACTGGCCCAGTATCTGGGGGAGCATGGCTGCCCGGCCCAGAACATCACTTCGGCGAGCATCGACATGTCGCCGGCCTTCATCGCCGGGGTCACCCAGCATCTGCCCAACGCCCGCATCACCTTTGACAAGTTCCACGTCATCGGTCATGCCAGCACGGCGCTGGACCAGATGCGTCGCATCGAGCAACGCACGGACAAGTCCCTCAAAGGCATGCGCTGGACTTTGCTCAAGGACACGGCCAGGCTCAAGCCCCAGGCGGCGGCCGACCTGGATGCCCTGATTGCCAAGATGACGGTCAAGCGCACCGCGCGCGCCTGGGCCTACAAGGAGCAGCTGCGTGAAATCCTCCAGCGCAAGCAGATCCATGTCGTGCGCGCCATGCTCAAGCGTTGGTGCAATTGCGTGATGCGCTCCAAGGTCGAGCCGATGAAGGAGGTGGCCAGGATGATCCGAACTCACATGGAGGGCATCGTGGCCTGGGCGCAGACGCGCCAGACCAATGGCTTCCTGGAGGCCATCAATGGCTTGTTCCAGGCCGCCAAGCGGCGTGCTCGTGGCTTCACCCGCATCGACACGATCAGAACGGTGATCTTCCTGATCGCCGGCCGCCTCGACTTCCATGCCATCAACCCTCATGCTGGGCAACCCACTTGAAATTCAACAGAGCCTGAAATTGTCCAGGTCGATGAACAGCAGCGCACCCAGACGCTGGTGGCGCGTGCAGGCGGCGATGGCCTGGTCGAGCCGGTCCATCAGCAGGCGACGGTTGGGCAGGTTGGTCAGCGAATCGAAAAAGGCCAGGCGCTGGATCTGCTCCTCGGCGGCCTTGCGTTCGGTGATGTCGGTGGTGTAGGCCAGGATGCAGGGCCGGCCGTCAAGTTCGATGCGTTCACCGGCAATGCTGACATTGCGCAACTCACCGTTGCGGTGGCGCCAGAGGGTTTCGAAGTTCAGGGTCCGGCCCTGCCTGCCCAGCATCTCGACCCACTGGCGGCGCTGCTGTGGAACGACCCAGAGCCCGACATCCAGCGCCGTAAGTCCTTCCGTCTCGGCGCGGCTCCAGCCGAAATCGCGCTGGAAGTTGTCGTTGACGGCGAGAATCCGGCCTTCCTGAGCCGTGACGAGCGAGGCGGCCACCGGG
>JAGWLR010000022.1 GCA_028864885.1 Burkholderiales bacterium
GCTCCTGCTCCTGCTCCTGCTCCTGCTCCTGCTCCTGCTCCTGCTCCTGCTCCTGCTCCTGCTCCTGCTCCTGCTCCTGCTCCTGCTCCTGCTCCTGCTCCTGCTCCTGCTCCTGCTCCTGCTCCTGCATCCGCTCCGGTGGCAGCCAGTGCTGTGGTGGAGTCGGGCTCTCAGGCTGCCACGGCGGTTGCCGATGTGGCATCAGCCGCAGCGCCCCAGCATGCACCGTCGGTGCCGGCTGTGCCTGTGCCAGCTCCGATGCCCGAACCTGCTCAGCCCGGGCTTCTGGAGTCTTTGAATCCGATGCTCTTGGCAGCCGGCGGGGCCGTGCTGGCCCTGGTCGCTGGTGTGGGCATGTTCCTGCGTTCGCGTCGTCGTTCGGATACTGGCGAAACGTCTTTCCTCGAAAGCCGCTTGCAGCCTGATTCGTTCTTCGGCGCCAGTGGCGGCCAACGCGTCGATACACGCGATGCGTCGGGCGGCCCATCTTCGATGAGCTACTCGTTGAGTCAGCTGGATGCGATCGGCGATGTGGACCCCGTTGCCGAAGCCGATGTTTACCTGGCTTACGGACGCGATCTGCAAGCCGAGGAAATTCTCAAAGAGGCATTGCGCAGCACACCAGATCGACTGGCCGTTCGTGTCAAGTTGCTGGAGGTCTACGCCAAGCGCCGCGACACCAAGGGCTTTGAGCAACTGGCTATCCAGTTGTACGACTTGACCGGAGGTCATGGCGACGACTGGGCGAAGGCGCAAGAGTTGGGTCTGGGCATTGATCCAGAAAATCCGCTCTATCAACCAGGTGGGCAGCCGTCAGCTGAGCCGCTTAGTGTCACCGCGCAGAATGATGGGTTGGGTGCCAGCACCATGCCAGCCTCGGTCGTCCCTGCACTGAGCCAGTTGGACGCTCAGCCAGAGCCGGTTGCACTGCCGGTTGTGGAAGCGCCCGCTGCCTCGGCCGAAATCGACAATCTCGATCTGGACATTTCGGCGCCGATGCCCTTGAACGAAGAGCCTGCGGCGGCTCCTGTCTTGGATCTCCCCCTGTTGGATGAGCCCAGCAGTGCGGCACCAGCTTCGGTCGCCGCAGCCCCTCTGCCTACCGTCGACGATGGGGGGTTGGATTTTGACCTGTCTCTGGACGAACCTGTTGCGCCAGCAGTTGCCCCGGCTCCGGCCCCGGCAGAAGCCTCGGCCAACGACTTCGGTCTGAGCAGCCTCAATCTCGAGATGGATGCGCCCGGGTCAACCGCCGACAGTGGCTTCAGCCTGGACGAGGATTTGCTCGGTGGCAAGGCGCCCGACCTGCCTCCTCCGGATGACCCCATGGAGCGCAAGTTCGAGCTGGCCGAAGAGTTCCGTCAGATCGGTGATCTGGATGGCGCCCGTGAATTGCTGCAAGAAGTTGTGGCCAACGCCCAGGGTGCACTGCAAGCCAAGGCGCAAGCCATGCTCGATAACCTGAGCTGATTCATGTCTGGTGATTCAAGGGGTGGGGAGGCAATCTCCACCTCCCAAGCAGGGGCGATCCGACGGATCGCCCTTGGTGTTTCTTACCGGGGGACGGCCTACAAGGGTTGGCAGAGCCAGCCCAATGGCGGAACGGTTCAGGACGCGCTGGAGGCGGCCTTGACGAAATTCGCGGTGCGGCCGATCAAAGTGATGTGCGCCGGTCGCACGGATGCCGGGGTGCATGGGCTCAACCAGGTCGTCCACTTGGATACCGACATCCACCGCGAGCCGTTTTCCTGGGTGCGTGGGGCCAATGCCTTCTTACCGTCTGACATTTCGGTGCAATGGGCCCAAGAGGTTGGCCCAGCTTTCCACGCCCGCAACAGCGCACGGGGGCGCCGGTATGCCTATGTCTTGCTTGAATCGCCCGTCCGTCCGGCACTCGAAGCGGGGCTGGTGGGGTGGGTGTTCCGCCCGCTCGACCTGGAGGCCATGCGACTGGCAGCTCAACACCTGATTGGCGAGCACGATTTCAGTTCATTTCGTTCGTCCCAGTGTCAATCGCCGACTCCCATCAAGACCCTGCGTCAGATCGAGATCACGAAGGCGGGGGCTTACTGGCGGTTTGACTTTGAGGGCAACGCTTTTTTGCATCACATGATTCGCAACATCATGGGGTGTTTGATCGCTGTTGGGGCAGGCGGGCAGGATCCGGCATGGATGCAAGTGGTTTTGGCGGCTCGCAACCGTGACGCAGCTGCGCCTACTTTTTCCCCTGACGGTTTGTTTTTCCTCGGCCCTCGTTACGATCCGGAATGGGGTTTACCTACTGATGTGCCGGGAATGTCTTGGTTACCCGGGAATTCTTGAGACAATAGCGCTTGGCCCACTCAACGATCGCGCATGTCTTTGCCAGCTGACCACCGAACTCGCATCAAAATTTGCGGGCTGACCCGCGAGATGGATGTGGTGGAGGCCGTCAATGCTGGGGCCGATGCTGTGGGTTTTGTGCTTTATGAAAAAAGCCCCAGGTTTGTCGACGTGGCAAGAGCTAGCGAATTGGCCAGGCTGCTGCCGCCCTTCGTGACGCCCGTCCTGCTGTTCGTGAACGCCAGCGACAACTTATTGCAGCAAGCCAAAGAGTGGGTGCCAAACGCACTCTGGCAGTTCCATGGTGATGAGCAACCGTCCGACTGCGAACGAGCCCTGCGTCCGTATATCCGGGCGGC
The DNA here is from genome assembly GCA_028864885.1 of Burkholderiales bacterium. Lineage (GTDB taxonomy): Bacteria > Pseudomonadota > Gammaproteobacteria > Burkholderiales > Burkholderiaceae_C > Aquabacterium. Next base: position 2,682 of record JAGWLR010000022.1, read on the forward strand.
GCGCATGGCTCCCGGTTTCAATTTGTTAGACTTCGCTTGTTCCTACTCTTCTGCCCAGGCCATTCTGGTCGATGCCCATGTCGATGGCTACGGAGGAGGGGGGCAGGTTTTTGATTGGTCCATGCTGCCACCCAACCTGGCGCGTCCGATTGTGTTGTCAGGAGGACTTCATCCTGGCAATGTGATCCAAGGCATCAAACAGGTGCGGCCGTGGGCTGTGGATGTGAGCTCTGGCGTCGAGTCAGCCAAAGGCATCAAGGATGCCCAGTTGATGCGCCAGTTCTGTCAGGCCGTGCGGGCGGCCGATCGGCAGTGTGCCGAGCAGGTGCAATCAGCGGCTGGCGCTGGTGCTTGAGTCCCGTGTGGTTTGTTCAATGAGATTTTCATGCTGAATTACCAACAGCCCGATGCCCGAGGTCACTTTGGACCCTATGGCGGCACTTTTGTGTCAGAAACCCTGATCCAGGCGCTGGATCAACTCAAGGATGCTTACGAGCACTACCGTCACGATCCGGAGTTCCTGGCCGAATTCCGCAAGGAGTTGGCGCATTTCGTGGGTCGCCCCAGCCCGATTTATCACGCCGAGCGCCTCAGCCGCGAGGTGGGCGGCGCGCAAATTCATTTCAAGCGCGAAGACCTTAATCACACGGGGGCGCACAAGGTCAACAACACGATTGGTCAGGCCTTGCTGGCCAAGCGCATGGGCAAGCCCCGTGTGATCGCCGAGACCGGCGCCGGGCAACACGGCGTGGCCACTGCCACCATCTGCGCCCGTTACGGCATGGAATGTGTGGTGTACATGGGGTCTGAAGACGTCAAGCGTCAGTCGCCCAATGTGTACCGCATGCACTTGCTCGGCGCCAAAGTGGTGCCGGTCGAGTCCGGATCCAAGACCCTGAAAGATGCGCTCAACGAGGCCATGCGTGACTGGGTCACCAACGTTGAAAATACCTTCTACATCATTGGTACGGTGGCTGGCCCTCACCCCTATCCCGCGATGGTGCGTGACTTCCAGAGCGTGATTGGCGAAGAATGCCTCAAGCAGATGCCGGATTCGATCGGGCGTCAACCTGATGCCGTGGTCGCCTGTGTGGGCGGCGGCTCGAACGCCATGGGGATTTTTTACCCCTACATTCCGTACGAAGACGTCAAGTTGATTGGCGTGGAGGCGGCAGGCGAAGGCTACGAAAGCGGCAAGCATTCGATGTCGCTGCAAAAGGGTGTGCCAGGCGTGCTGCATGGCAACCGTACCTATTTGCTGCAAGACGAAAACGGCCAGATCACCGAAACCCACTCTGTGTCGGCTGGTTTGGATTACCCTGGCGTGGGCCCCGAACATGCCTACTTGAAGGACATCGGTCGCGCCGAGTATGTCGGCATCACCGACAAGGAAGCGCTGGAGGCATTTCATCGGCTGTGTCGTACCGAGGGCATCATCCCGGCTTTGGAGTCGTCGCACGCGGTGGCCTACGCCATGAAGCTGGCCGCCACGATGCGCCCTGATCAGCATGTGCTGGTGAATCTGTCTGGCCGTGGTGACAAGGACATCGGCACCGTGGCTGATCTGACAGGCGCGGAGTTTTACTGCCGTCCGTCGTGCCGCGGTCTGTCGGTGAAGGGGGCTTGAGCATGAACAATCGCATCGACGTGGTGTTCGGCAAGCTCAAAGAGCAGGGCCACAAGGCATTGATTCCATTCATCACTTGTGGAGATCCCTTCCCCGAACTGACGCCTGAACTGATGTGGGCCATGGCCGAGGCCGGTGCAGATGTCATCGAGCTGGGCGTGCCGTTCTCTGACCCGATGGCCGATGGCCCGGTGATCCAGCGTGCTGCTGAGCGGGCTCTCGCCAAGGGCATCTCTCTCGTGCACGTGCTGGATGACGTCAAGCGTTTCCGTACACGCAATTCGGACACTCCCGTCGTGTTGATGGGCTATGCCAACCCCATTGAGTGCTACGACTTGCATCATGGTGCCGGTAGTTTCGTGCGTGATGCGAAAGCGGCGGGGGTCGATGGTGTGCTCGTGGTGGACTATCCGCCCGAGGAATGTCAGGAATTTGCGGTCCGCTTGAAGGCCGCCGATCTGGCCCCGATTTTCCTGTTGGCCCCGACGTCGACTGAAAAGCGCATGGCGGAAGTCGGCAAGATTGCTGCTGGATATGTGTACTACGTCTCGCTCAAAGGCGTGACGGGCGCTGGGCATTTGGACACATCGGCTGTGGCTGATATGGTGCCGCGCATCAAAGCCCACGTGAACACCCCTGTGGGTGTCGGCTTTGGCATCCGTGATGCTGAAACGGCCAAGGCCGTGGCGTCGGTGTCAGATGCTGTGGTGATTGGATCTCGCATTGTTCAGTTGCTTGAAACTCAGACCCCGGATACCGTTGTGGCTGCCGCCCGCGGGTTCATCGCTGAAATTCGTGCTGCACTGGATACCTTGAAAGGAGCCTGACGATGAGTTGGCTTGAAAAACTGCTCCCCCCAAAAATTCAGCCGACCGACCCGGCTGAGCGCCGTTCGGTGCCGGAGGGACTGTGGGTCAAATGCCCCTCCTGCGAAACGGTTCTGTACAAAAACGATCTGGAAGCCAACCTGAATGTGTGCCCAAAATGTGCGCACCATCATCGCATTGGCGCGCGAGCCCGTCTCGATGCGTTTCTGGATGCAGAAGGCCGCTTTGAAATTGGGCAGGAGGTCCTGCCGGTCGATGCGCTGAAGTTCAAGGACAACAAGAAGTACACCGATCGCCTGAAGCAAGGCATGGAAGCCACCGGTGAAACCGATGCGCTGGTTGTCCTGGGCGGATCAGTTCACAGCGTGCCCGTGGTCGCTGCGTGTTTTGAATTCGATTTCATGGGTGGATCCATGGGTTCGGTGGTGGGCGAGCGCTTTGTGCGTGGCGTTGAGGCTGCCGTTGACCAGAAGATGCCCTTTGTGTCCTTCACTGCCACGGGTGGGGCTCGCATGCAGGAGGGCCTGATGAGCCTGATGCAGATGGCCAAGACCAATGCGGCCTTGACCCGTCTGGCGCGCGCCAAATTGCCCTACATCAGCGTGCTGTCTGATCCCACCATGGGCGGTGTGTCGGCGTCCTTTGCGTTCGTGGGGGATGTGGTCATTGCAGAACCCCGCGCCCTGATCGGGTTTGCCGGTCCGCGCGTGATTGAAAACACCGTGCGTGAGAAACTGCCAGAAGGTTTCCAGCGTGCCGAGTTTTTGCTGCAGAAGGGCGCCATCGACATGATCGTCGACCGTCGTGAACTGCGTTTGACGATTGCACGTCAACTGGCCGTGCTGTTGCGTCAACCCGCCGACGCTGTGGCTGTCTGATCCCGTTTGCTTTGCCATTGAGCGGGCTGCCTCGACGCAGCCCGTTTTGTTTCCAGCTTCTTGATTGACCATCTCGCCATGTCCTCTTCTTTGACCGACCGCGCCGCCTTGGTTGACTGGTTGACGCGCTGCGAAAAGCTGCATCCCGTCGGGATTGATCTGGGGCTGGATCGGGTGTCTCAAGTCTGGCGCAACATGGGGGTGATGCTGGGAACCCCGCTTGGGTCGGATCCCGCCGAGGGCGCACCGGTGGTCTTCACGGTGGCGGGAACCAATGGCAAAGGATCGACTTGCGCCATGCTCGAGCGCATCCTGCTCGATGCCGGCTTCAAGACTGGTGTCTATGGCTCGCCCCACCTGGTTCATTTCGAAGAGCGTTGCCGCATCATGGGCGCACCTGTGCGGGCGCAGGACCTCGTGCCCCACTTTGAGAAGGTCGAACAAGCCAGAGGAGGTGTCGGACTCACTTATTTTGAGTTCACGACCTTGGCCATTTTGAGCTTGTTGGCTGCCTCGCATCTGGATGCCGTCATCCTGGAGGTGGGGCTTGGCGGCCGATTGGACGCCGTCAACATCATCGACACCGACTGCGCGGTCATCACCAGCATCGATCTGGATCACATGGAGTACCTGGGGCCAGATCGAGAGTCGATCGGCCGCGAGAAGGCGGGCATCATGCGCGCTGGTCGTCCTGCTGTGGTGTCGGATCCTCAGCCGCCTGCATCCATTGCAGCGCACGCGGATGCGATTGGTGCCGATCTTTGGCTGTTTGGGCGTGATCACAACTACGCGGGCGATCGCCAGCAATGGTCTTGGGGTGGACGCAGCAAACGGTTCAACGGCATGGCCTACCCGTCTTTGAGAGGGGCCAATCAGTTGCTCAATGCATCTGGGGTCTTGGCGGCTTTGGAGTCGGTTCGGAATCGCCTGCCCGTGCCCGCTCAGTCTATTCGAACCGGGTTGGCCACGGTCGAGTTGCCTGGTCGGTTCCAGATCATTCCTGGGCAACCCACGCTCATCCTGGATGTGGCGCACAACCCCCATGCGGCGGCCACGTTGGCCGTCAATCTGGATCAGATGGGCTACTTCCCGCGGACCTTTGCCGTGTGGGGCGCGATGGCTGACAAGGATGCTGCAGGCATGGTCAGCAAGCTACTGCCCTTGGTGGACGGTTGGTTTTGCTGCGACTTGCCGACGCCGCGTGCGGCCCAAGCCGCCGAGTTGGCCCGCACCATTGACGCGGTCAAAGCAGCGTCTGGCGGGATGACTCTGCCCGAATCAACGGTGTCACAACATCCTGATCCGATGTCGGCGTTGAAGGCCGCCCTCGCGACGGCGAGCCCGGAAGATAGAATCTTGGTCTTTGGGTCGTTTTTCACAGTGGGCGGGGTGCTCAGCGAGGGCTTGCCCAAGTTGAACGCACCGCATTTGAAGTAATCCGCCTACCCAGCCTGCAATCAGAGCATGTCTCAGCCTTCATTTTTCAAGCGACTGTTCCAGGGCGGATCCAGCCAGCGACCTGGCGCTGAACCGGTGTCTGTTTCCCAGGCCGATGTGGAGGCGATTCGAATTCGGGCGCGCCGTCGGCTCATTGGCATGGCCGTGCTCGTGGGCGCAGGTGTGATCGGCTTTCCCTGGTTGTTCGAGACCAAGCCTCGACCCATGGCCTCGGACATCGAAGTGGTCCAGCAAGGGGCTTCTTCGCCCACGGCTGCCTTGACCCGACCTGGGGTGCAAGCCCAAGTCAAATCCGTGAGCGCGCCCAAGCCCGACGCTGCGGAGTCGAAGGAAGAGTTCGTCAAAGATGCACCCAAAGCTGCTTCTGAGGCCGACAAGCGGCCGGTCAGCCGTGTCGCCTCTGCCAAGCCTGACGAGCCCAAAGACAAGCCCGCAGACAAGAAGGTGGATAAGGATAAGGACGCCAAGCCGACAACCAAGCCTGTTGTGACGAAAGCCGTCCCGGCTCCTGCGAACAAGCCACAGGCCACGGCACCTGACAAGGACAAAGCGGCCAGCGCAGCGGCCGACCGCTATGTGGTGCAGATTGGGGCCTACACGGACGTACCCTCCGCGCACGAGGTGCGGATGAAGGCAGAGAAGGCCGGATTGAAAACCTACACCCAGGTGATCGGTGCCGATGCCAGCAAGAAGATTCGCGTGCGTGTGGGGCCATTTGAGGACAAGGCCGCAGCCGAAAAAGCCATGATGACCCTGCGCAAGGCGGGCTTGCCTGGCGCGCTGTTGACCTTGTGAGCGGCGTGACCGAGCATGCCTGTGTCTGATGTTGGGACGAACGCCTGGACCCTGATCGACCTGGTGGTCGGATTGGGCTTGTTGTTGTCCATGGTGGTGGGCCTTTGGCGGGGGTTGGTGGTCGAGGTCATGTCCTTGTTGGCGTGGCTCGTGGCGTACTTTTTGTGTCAGTGGTGGGGTGCAGACATGGCGACGCACATTCCCGTCGGACAGCCGGGGTCGTCCGTCAACCAGGCCGCCGGGATGCTGGTCGTGTTCGTCTTGGCCTGGATCGGTTGGGCGCTGGTCGCCTGGGCGGCGGGAAAGGTGATCCGTGCCTCTGCCTTGAGTGCGGCGGATCGGGCCATGGGCGCCGCTTTTGGATTGTTGCGCGGGGTGGTGGTGGCGCTGGTGGCCTGCACCCTGGTCAACTTGACGCCTTTGGCGAAGTGGGATCTGTGGCAGTCGTCACGCTCTGTCGCCTGGCTGAACGTATTGTTGAAGGGGGTAACCCCTTTATTGCCCGAGCAAGTGGTCAAATTCTTGCCCGAGCAGTCCTGATCAGTTTTTGAGCATTGTTTTGAAGAGGTGAACCATGTGCGGCATCGTCGGAGTGATTTCCAAGACGCCTGTCAACCAACTGATCTATGACGCGCTGTTGCTGCTGCAACACCGTGGTCAAGATGCAGCCGGCATCGTGACGGCCGGCCCCGACGCGCATGGACGCAAGTTCTTCATGCACAAGGCGCGTGGGATGGTGAAGGACGTTTTCCGGACCCGCAACATGCGAGCCTTGCCCGGCACCGTGGGCTTGGGCCAGGTACGGTATCCCACTGCCGGCAATGCCTTCAATGAAGAAGAGGCACAGCCTTTCTACGTCAATGCTCCTTTTGGTCTGGTGCTCGTGCATAACGGCAACCTGACCAATGCGCATTTGCTGCGCAAGGAGTTGTTCGACATCGATCGTCGCCACCTCAATACCGACAGCGACACCGAGGTGCTGCTCAACGTGTTTGCGCACGAACTGGAGCTGGCAGGGCGTGAGTTGCCTCTGACGCCGGCTGCGGTGTTCAGCGCCGTGCGCGCTGTCAACAAGCGCATCAAGGGCTCTTACGCTGTGGTCTGCCTCATCGCAGGTTATGGCATGGTCTGCTTCCGCGATCCCTTCGGTATTCGCCCCCTTTGCTACGGTGAAGCCGATCTGCCGGAAGGCCGCGAAGTGATGGTGGCGAGCGAATCGGTCGCCCTGGAGGGGACCAGCCATCGTTTCGTTCGCGACGTGAAGCCCGGTGAGGCGTTGTTCATCGACCTCGACGGCGTAGTGCACGCCGAGATGTGCGCCGATCATGCTGTGCTCAATCCGTGCATGTTTGAGTACGTCTACCTGGCTCGACCCGACTCCGTTATCGATGGTGTCTCGGTTTACCAGGCACGTCTGGAGATGGGCGAAACGCTGGCGCAGCGTGTCATTTCGACCATGCCGCCATCCGAGATTGACGTGGTCATTCCGATTCCGGAGTCCAGTCGTCCCTCCGCCATGCAGTTGGCGCAAAAGCTGGGCAAGCCCTATCGTGAAGGCTTCGTAAAAAACCGTTATGTGGGGCGCACCTTCATCATGCCGGGGCAGGGGGTCCGTAAGAAGTCGGTTCGTCAAAAGCTCAATGCCATCGGGCTCGAATTCAAGGGACGCAACGTGCTGTTGGTCGACGACTCGATCGTTCGGGGCACCACCTCGAAAGAAATCATTCAGATGGCACGCGAGGCGGGCGCCAACAAGGTGTATCTGGCCTCCGCTGCGCCGCCTGTGAAGTTTCCCAATGTGTACGGGATCGACATGCCCACCAAGAGCGAATTGGTGGCCCATGGACGCACCCTTGAAGAAGTGCGTCAGATCATCGGTTGCGATGCTTTGATTTACCAAGACGTCGATGCCATGAAAAAAGTGGTCGGCAGACTGAACCCCAATATCAAAGGGTTTGAGGCCTCTTGCTTTGATGGTGTCTACATCACGGGGGATGTCAGTGCTGATGATTTCGCTGCCATCGAATCCCAGCGTCTGACCCAAAAAGGTGAGGACGAGGCGGTCAATTCGCGCCTGGCTTTGCAGAACACGGCTGACTGATGAGCGGAGGGCCCCATGGCCTCACCTGATACCAAAAAGCGACTGCCCCGCAAGGATCTGCCAGCCGATGCCCACATCGAAACGCTGGCGGTGCGCGAGGGCTTGCCTCCTACCCAATGGGGCGAAAACTCTGAAGCCCTGTTCCTGACCAGCAGCTTCAACCACCCGGATGCGGCTACGGCCGCCGCCCGCTTCGCCAACGAAGAGGAAGCCTTCGTTTACTCGCGCTTCACCAATCCGACCACGATGATGTTCGAGCGTCGTCTGGCCGCGCTGGAAGGCACAGAGGCGGCGATTGCCACATCGAGCGGCATGAGCGCTATTTTGTTGATGGTGATGGGCTTGCTCAAGTCGGGCGACCATGTGGTGTGCTCTCAAAGTGTGTTTGGGTCCACCATCACCTTGCTGGCCAATCAATTCGGCAAGTTCGGTGTCGAAACAACTTTTGTTTCGCAAACCGATGTTCAGCAATGGCGCGACGCCGTACGCTCCAACACGAAGCTGTTGTTTGCCGAAACGCCCAGCAACCCCATGACCGAGGTGTGCGACATCGCCGCCCTGGCGGAGGTTGCACACGCCGCGGGTGCTTTGTTAGCGGTCGACAATTGTTTCTGTACGCCCGCCTTGCAAAAGCCAGTCGAGATGGGGGCAGACCTCATCGTGCACTCCGGCACCAAGTATCTCGACGGACAAGGGCGCGTTCTGGCGGGTGCGATCTGCGGGCCTGATGCCATCATCAACGGGCCGCTGATGACCACCCTGCGTGGCGCTGGGATGACCTTGTCTCCTTTCAACGCCTGGGTGGTCCTGAAAGGCTTGGAGACTTTGTCGATTCGCATGGCAGCGCAAAGTGCCAATACCTTGAAGCTTGCGCAATGGCTGGAGGCGCAGCCTCAGGTCGACAAGGTGTTCTACCCTGGCTTGCCCAGCCATCCGCAACATGCTTTGGCGATGAAGCAGCAAAACGGCAGTGGCGGTGCCGTGGTGTCGTTCACCGTGAAGCCCGCCAATGGTCCCGTGACCGTGACAGGGCCCGCGACTTTGGAAGAAGCTGCCATGCGTCTGCGCCAGGCGGCGTTCCATGTGATCGATCAAACCCGTCTGTGCTCAATCACATCCAACCTGGGCGACACCAAGACCCTGATCACTCACCCCTCCAGCACCTCCCACGGTCGCCTGTCGGAAGACCAACGGCTGGCTGCCGGCATCACGCAAGGCATGATCCGTGTGGCTGTGGGCCTGGAACACATTGACGACCTCACCGCCGACCTGGCGCGTGGCCTCGATACCTTGAACGCATGACACAAGTACGCACCCGTTTCGCCCCGTCTCCCACGGGCTTCATCCACCTGGGCAACATCCGCTCGGCCTTGTATCCATGGGCTTTTGCGCGCGCCAACCAGGGGGTCTTCATTCTTCGCATCGAAGACACAGACCTGGAGCGATCCTCTCAAGAAGCGGTGGATGTGATTCTGGAGAGCATGCAGTGGTTGGGTCTGGATCACGACGAAGGCCCGTACTACCAGATGAAGCGCATGGACCGCTACAAGCAGGTCCTGCAGCAGATGCTGGATCAAGGTTTGGCCTATCCCTGCTACATGAGCACGGCTGAACTCGACGCTCTGCGTGAGCGCCAGATGGCGAACAAAGAGAAGCCTCGCTACGACGGCACGTGGCGCCCCGAGCCTGGCAAAACCTTGCCCACCATCCCTGAAGGCGTGCAACCGGTGATTCGCTTCAAGAATCCAATCGGTGGATCCGTTGTGTGGGAAGACAAGGTCAAGGGCCGGATCGAGATCAGCAACGATGAGCTGGATGATCTGGTGATCGCGCGTCCCGACGGCACACCGACGTACAACTTCTGCGTGGTGGTTGACGACATGGACATGGGCATCACGCATGTCATTCGCGGCGACGACCACGTCAACAACACGCCCCGTCAGATCAACATCCTGCGAGCCCTGGGCAAAGAGCCTCCGGTCTATGCTCACCTGCCCACCGTGTTGAACGAACAGGGCGAGAAGATGTCGAAGCGCCATGGCGCCAAGGCAGTGACCCAGTATCGGGATGAAGGCTATCTGGCCGATGCCGTGGTGAACTATTTGGCCCGCTTGGGCTGGAGCCATGGCGACGACGAAATCTTCTCGCGCGCCCAATTCATCGAGTGGTTCAACCTCGATCACCTCGGCAAGAGCGCAGGGCAGTTCGATGAGGCCAAGCTTCGCTGGGTGGCGCAGCAGCACATGAAGACCGCTGGCGACACGCTGTTGGCTTCGCTGGTGCGCGAACAGTTCGCTCGCCGTGGCTTGGCGCTGCCCGCGACGTTGCAGGCTGGCGACACCTTGAACAGCCTGTGCGCCTTGTTCAAGGACCGCTGCGCGACCACAGTTGAATTGCTGGATTGGTTGTCGATGTATGTTGGCGAGGTGACACCACCAGCCGATGAATTGGCGGCCCGGCTCAACGACGCCAATAAGCCCGCTATCGCGGCCTTGGCAAAAAGACTGGCGACCGTGTCCTGGGACAAAGCTGCCATCAACCAAGCGCTCAAGGACACTTTGGCCGAGTTCAGCCTCAAGATGCCGCAGGTCGCCATCCCCGTGCGCTTGCTCGTGTGTGGTCGTGCTCAAACGCCTTCGGTTGACGCTGTTCTGGCCTTGTTTGAGCGTGATGTGGTGTTGCAACGATTGCAGAAAGTCGCGTGATACTTGCGCTTGGCTAAAAAAACGTTATATACTCTCAGTCTCGCTTGAACGACGCTTTGTTTGAAACAAAGCAGCCGGGCAAACCTGGAGTCGAAAGGCTTTTGGGGGTATAGCTCAGCTGGGAGAGCGCTTGCATGGCATGCAAGAGGTCAGCGGTTCGATCCCGCTTACCTCCACCAAGCAACTCGGTTGCGGTGGGCAAGGTTGTGATGTTTGCCAAGTGAAGCGTCGATCAGGTCTAGAAGGATTCAGTCCCCTTCGTCTAGAGGCCTAGGACACCACCCTTTCACGGTGACTACAGGGGTTCGAATCCCCTAGGGGACGCCAAGTTTGACGGCACTTGGGTTGAGCAATCAACCAAAGTCGTTACCGACGCGGAGTGGTAGTTCAGTTGGTTAGAATACCGGCCTGTCACGCCGGGGGTCGCGGGTTCGAGTCCCGTCCACTCCGCCAAAATGCAAAGCCCTGATGCGCAAGCGTCAGGGCTTTTTGCTTTGTTGGTTCTGGAGGTGATTGGTCAGTAGGATCAGTTTCAGTGCGGGCACGCCTGTGGTTGCGTGCGTGCCTCAAAACAACGAGGCCGTGTCCATGGTGGGGTGAACACGCTGACCGCGGATGGTCAATCCTTCCAACTGCAGCAGGGCCACCTTTCGGTGCAGTCCGCCGGCATAACCTGTGAGTGAGGCATTGGAGCCCACCACCCGGTGGCAGGGGACAATGATCGAAATCGGATTCAGCCCCACCGCCGCGCCCACGGCCCGACTGGCTTGGGGTTGATTCAGGATTTCAGCAATCTCGCCGTAGGTGGACAACTCGCCATGGGGAATGGCGAGCAAAGCCTGCCACACGGCTTGCTGAAAAGCGGTGCCATGCAGATCAAGTGGCAGATCAAACTCAGTCCTTCGGCTGGCCGCATACTCTTGTACCTGGGTGCGACATTGCTGCAGCAGGCGATCGGAGCGATCTTCTTTGATCCCGTCTAGGGCGCCAGGGTGATCTTTCTGGCCTTCAAACCACAGCCCAGTCAATCCGGCTGGTGATCGGGCAATCAAAGCCGGGCCCCACGGGGTGTCGATCGTGGTCTTGGCCGTGTGCGGGGCGATGTGGGCGGCGATCATGATGGGTGGAATGTAGCAGGCTGATCCCCTATTTGACGGGGTAGACGGATAGTCGGGCGTGGCTTTTGCAAAGTGTCACAGGCACCTATCTAAAATGCCTCCCTCGGATACACACTCATTCAAGAAGGAACATCATGCAAGTCGCCGCTTCTATTTTCAAGGCCTATGACATCCGTGGGGTTGTCGGGCAGACCTTGAACGAGGCCGTGGCCGAGCACCTCGGGCGTGCATTCGGTACCGAAGCGCTGAAGTTGGGCGAAAAGGCTGTCGCGGTGGGGCGCGATGGACGTCTGTCCGGCCCCGCCATGAGCGGCGCCTTGATCAAGGGCTTGCGTTCCACCGGGATCAATGTGATCGACCTGGGGGCAGTGACCACGCCCATGCTCTACTACGTTGCGGCCACCCGCGAAGCGCAAGGGTGTCGCAGCGGCATTCAGGTCACTGGCAGCCACAACCCCAAGGATTACAACGGCTTCAAGATGGTGTTAGCCGGTCGCGCCATTTATGGCGAAGACATTCAGGGTTTGCGTCGTCGCATCGAATCAGAGGACTATGCTCAAGGTGACGGAGCCGTCAGCGAATTGAACGTGCTGTCCGAATACACGCAACGCATCGTCAGCGATTGCAAGTTGGCCCGTCCTCTCAAGATTGTGGTGGACTCGGGTAATGGGATTCCCGGCGCGTCGGCCCCAGGCATCCTGCGTGCTTTGGGCTGCGAAGTGACCGAACTGTACTCGGAGGTCGATGGTGACTTTCCCAACCATCACCCCGATCCGTCCAAGCCCGAGAACCTTCAGGATCTGATCAAGGCCGTGAAAGAGCAGGGCGCTGATCTGGGCTTGGCCTTTGACGGCGACGGCGACCGTCTGGGCGTCGTCACCAAAGAAGGCAACAACATCTTCCCGGATCGTCAGATCATGCTGTTTGCACAAGATGTCTTGTCGCGCGTGCCAGGCGGCAAGATCATTTTTGATGTGAAGTGCAGCCAGCGTCTGGCCGTGGCGATCCGTGAGGCTGGCGGTGAGCCGGTGATGTACAAAACCGGGCATAGCCTGGTCAAGGCCAAATTGAAGGAAACCGGCTCACCGTTCGCCGGCGAAATGAGTGGGCACATTTTCTTTGCTGAGCGCTGGTACGGCTTTGATGATGCGACCTATACCGCCGCGCGCTTGCTGGAGATTCTCAGCAAGGTGTCTGACCCGAGCGCGGTGCTCAATGCGCTGCCCACCAGCTTCAGCACCCCTGAATTGAACGTGGCCTGTGCGGAGGGCGAGCATCATGAAGTGATTGAGAAGCTGCGGCAGACCGCCAAATTTGACGGTGCAGAGTTGACCACGATTGATGGCTTGCGCGCCGACTATCCCGATGGCTTTGGCCTGGTGCGGGCATCGAACACCACGCCAGTGCTGGTGTTGCGCTTTGAAGGGCATACCCCTGAGGCGCTCGAGCGCATTCAGAAGCACTTCATGTCGCAATTGCTGGCGGTCAAGCCGGATGCGCATGTCGGTGCTTCCGCACATTGAAGTCCCCTGCGTTGATGATCAAACAATGGCTGGCACGGCAGGCTTACAGCCTGCTGCTGCGCCTGGGTACGCCGGTTTACCTGTGGCGCGTCTGGCACCGTGGGAAAACAGAGCCTCTGTACCGAGCCGTTTGGTGGGAGCGGCTGGGTGTGTACGGTGCAGCTCATCGGTACCAGGTGGCGACGTCTGGCCAAGGCCCTTGGGTGTGGGTGCATGCCGTGTCGTTAGGCGAGACCCGGGCGGTGGCTCCGTTGGTGCAGGCCTTGCGCACGGAGCGCCCGGGGATGCGACTGTTGTTGACGCACAGCACGGCGACCGGTCGTGAAGCCGGACGGTCGCTGCTTCTGCCTGGCGATGCGCAGACGTGGTTGCCATATGACACACCTGGAGCGGTCAGGCGTTTTTTGCGCGCCCATCGTCCGGCAGTCGGCGTGCTGATGGAAACCGAGGTCTGGCCCAATGTGCAGGCAGTGGCGGCCCAAGAAGACGTGCCCGTCGTGCTGGCCAATGGTCGATTGAGCGAGAAGAGTTTGAAGCAGGGGCTTCGGTTGGCAGCCTTGATGGCGCCAGCTGCGCAGTCCTTGGCCGTCGTGCTGGCGCAAACTCAAGCGGATGCCGAACGCTTTCGGCAAATGGGTGCGCGTGATGTGCGGGTCACAGGCAATGTCAAGTTTGACGTGACGCCCGCGAACCATCTGCTGTCGTTGGGGGCGGCATGGAAAGCGGCCTCTCAAGGTCGGCCCATTGTGTTGATGGCGAGTTCACGCGAAGGCGAGGAGCCCGGACTGTTGGCCGCATGGACGAAGGCGCGTAGCGACGGCTTGTATGGGGGCGAAGGCGCCTTTCCGCGGTTGTGGATCGTGCCACGTCATCCCCAGCGCTTTGACGAAGTGGCGCAGTTGGTGGCGCAGGCGGGTTGGTCGCTGTCCAGGCGAAGTACGTGGTCTGAAGCTGGCCCGGATGCCGTGGCGCAAGAAGCGGATGTGTGGCTGGGAGATTCCATCGGCGAAATGCCTGCCTACTACGCGGCTGCCAATGTGGCTTTGCTGGGTGGTAGCTTTGAGCCGTTGGGGGGGCAGAATCTGATTGAAGCGGCCGCATGCGGGTGCCCGATTGTGATGGGGCCGTCGACGTTCAACTTTGCCGAAGCGGCTGAATTGAGTGAGCGCGCGGGGGCGGCGATTCGCGTCAGCAACTGGGGCGAAGGGGTGGCACAAGCCCTGCAGTTCTGCGATCAGATACGACAATCCGCAGGGCGCGCTGCGGCCTACGCTTTCGCGGGTGCTCACAAAGGGGCCGCCACCCGATCTGCCAAGGAGATCTGGGCTCAGGTCCTAGGGTGAGCCGCAGTCAGAGCGGCAGGATCAGCGGCGCAGAGGCGGCCAGCCATTCAGGCAATCGGTGGGTTTGCGCCGACAGTCTCCATCCGATGCGGGCAGCCAAGCGAACCCCATCTTCCGCCTTGGTGCACAGGGTTGGGCTTCTGAGCGAAAACCAGTCAACCTGGATGGTTTGCAAAGACAAGGCTCGCTTGTAGTGATGATCGCCGGCCATCAGATCGTAGGTATGGTGCCCCAATGTGGTATTGAGATCGATGGCCAGGGTGTGGCTGACCAAGCCTGGGCTGTTTTTGCCGCCAGCCGCGTCGTAGTTGACGCCGGATTGGTAGTTGTACACGTGCCCCTTCCAAACGAAGTTGTAGAGGTAGGCGATGTCTTGATGTCCGGCTTTGATCGCCAGGATCTGGACCTCACCGCGCTCGAATCCTTCTCGAATCACGTCGTCGTGAAACTGATTGAAAAACGGGGTGTTGAATGCCCCCTCCACTCGACGCCCTGACCAACAGGCACTGTGCAGCTTCTTGAGGGCCTCCATCCAGGTCAAAGCTTCACTGAGGGACTGGGCTGCCTCAATGGTCACGGCACCCCACTCCTTTTGGTAGGACTGAAGACTGCGTTTGATGTGGTAGCGGGGCTTTTGCTTTAGCAACGCGGTGTGCTGGCCTGCTTGGCGCACATCTACCAGGCTGATCTGGTAGGCCGGTTGCCTGACACGTTTGATTTTGGCTTGACAGTGTCGGCGTCGGCGCGGGGCCAACACCGGGCGCCGAAGGGCGTTGAATTGAATTTCATCCCAGCCGCCACCCTGGTCGATCAGGTGGCGAATCATGATGGGTTCCAAAAAGTGCTTGACGGTGTCGTCAATCACCAGACCGTTGTATTCAATGGTGATTTTGTCGAGATCGGGGCGCCCGGTTTCGTGCAGATGCCAGACCCGCATCGGCACACACCGGGCCTTGATCACGGTAGACAGAACGAGGATGCCGGCGCCCATCCAGCGCCCGTTGAGGCGAGCTAGCAAAAGGCGAGGTTGGACCTCGGGTGGCAGATTTCTCAGCCAGGCGCCGATCCAGGTCCAACTTGTAAAAAAGGAGATGTCGCTTCGCTCTTGCAGATCACGCCAGTGGCGCTCGACCTCGTCCAAAGGGGGCATCTCCACCAGCTCAATCGACAACCCGGCTGGATGGGAGGCGTTCTTCACCAACATGCATTTGTACAAAATATATTTTCAGCATATTGATTTTCGGCCGAGGATGAACTTGCGTCACCGCCCCGCTTGTGGGGGAGCCACTCGAATGCGTGACAGGGTTCACACGAAGACCCCGATTGATGTGCAGAGGCGAAAGGGGCCCTCCCGATATGGGGGAATCTCGCCCCTTGAGGTGAGGGGTTACATATCTTTACGAACGCGCACAGAATAAGTGCATCAACCAATCGCAGTGAGTTTGAGATGAAGTACCGTCGTATTGCCGCGCTGGCGTTGGCGCTGGCCGCTTGTGGCGCCCAGGCCAAGACCGAAGATTTGGGTGTGATCGATTCGTCGGGCACGCTGTTTGGCAATATCTTCTTCTCATCGGTCAGCAATTTCACTGACTACTACACGTTCCAGATCGCGGATTCCGGAACCGTGTCTGGGAAGACGATCGACACCTCCTACGTCTTGCTGTTCACCAAAGACGTCGTATTGAAGTCGCTGACCCTGACATCGAGCGGTTCTTCTGCCGTGATCGCCAGCGATACCAGCCCCGATTCGTTCAGCTTCGCCGGATTGTCGGCAGGCGACTACACCTTGGCCGTCAATGGCTCGGTGTCTGGGGCGTGGGCCATTGCGGGCGCCTACAGCGGCACCATCAAGTCGCAAAGCGCGTCGGTGGCGTCTCCGGCTCCTGAGCCCGCCGATCTGGCCATGACTTTGGTGGGCCTGGCTGGTGTGGGCTGGCTGGTGCGTCGTCGCACCGCGCGCTGATTTTGCGCATGTCTCATGGAAAACGGACCTTCGGGTCCGTTTGTCGTTTTCAGGTCTTGGCTGTGATTGTCGATAATCGATCGATCGTCCCATTCCTGCCATCAGATGAAAAATAAATTCGACTACGTGTGGTTCGGCCTCGTGCTGTGGTGCGGCGTGGTGTCCTTGGGGGGCTGCTCCCGAGGCGATTCCCACGCGGATCAGGGCGTTGGCTCTTCTCAGGTGTTGGCCCGGATCAACGACAAGGAAATTTCGGTGCATCAGGTTCGCACCCTGATCGAGTTGCAACCCAACTGGACTCAGCAATATGGTGACAAGGCGCCATCTCGGGCCTTGGACAGCTTGATTGAGCAGGAACTGGCAGCCCAGGCAGCGCATGCAGCGGGCCTGGATGACACGCCTAAAGTGGTGCAAGCCATGGAGTTGGCCAAGCGGGAAGTGCTTGCGCGGGCCTACCAGGATCAACTGGCGGCCAAGGCCGATATGCCAGACGAGAGCGAGGTGTCCACCTACTTCGATGCCCATCCGGAGCTGTTTGCTCAGCGTCGGCAATATGTGCTGCAGGAAACCTTGCTCAAAGGACCGGCGGCACAGGTTCAGGCTCTGGTTGGCAACCTTCGGGCAACCAAGAGCCTGCCGGATTTGAACGCCTTGGTGCGGCAGACCGGGTTGCCGTACTCTGTGCGCAATTCTTCGCAGTGGGCGGAGGCCTTGCCTCTGGATGTGTTGAAACAGCTCTATGCGATCCAGCCGGGGCAGTCGGTTACGGTGTCGCGGCCCGATGGCGTGGTGGTGCTGTCTCTGGTGAGTAGCGAGCTGGCGCCAATCGGATTGCCCCAAGCACGCGCCGCCATTCGCGAGGTGTTGTGGACCTTGCATCGCAAGGAGAAGATCCAGAAAGGGATGGAGGCATTGCGGCAGCAGGCACGCATTGCGCGGTTTGATGCGCCCGCTTCGTCACCTCAAGGGGGCGCGTCGCAACCATGACCGACGGCGTGGCTGACGAACTTCGATCTCCTGCCCAAAGGTGGTTGCTGGCAGCCGGGTGGGCGAGTTTGGCTGTGCCGACCTTGTGGGACTTCATGGTCGGCCAGTGGTCGGCTTACAGCCAGGGCCACGAGTTTGTGTTGCTGGGTGTGGTGGGATGGTTGCTGTGGCGAAAATCGCCTCAACTCAATCGCCTGCCGTTGGCTCCCATAGGCTGGTTGACTTGGCTGGGCTGGGCCGTCGGGTTGATGGCCTACACGATCGGGCGCACGCAGGAATTCATTCGGGTCGAGTTGTTGGCCGTCTGGTGGATGGCGTTGATGGTGTTGCGAGTTGGCTGGGGGCCCCAGGCCTGGCGCCAAACCTGGTTCATCTGGCTGTTTGCCCTGTTCATGATCCCTTTACCATTTTCGGTGGTGCTGGCTTTGACCGCTCCTTTGAAGGAGGCCGTGTCTGCCGTGGCCACCGTGGCGCTTCGCGTGGCAGGCTACCCGATTGCTCGCACAGGGGTGGTGATCACGGTAGGGCAATATCAGTTGCTGGTGGCCGAGGCTTGTGCGGGCCTGCAGTCGATGTTTGTGTTGGAAGCCATGGGGTTGTTGTACAGCTATCTGGTTCAACATCGGTCATGGTGGCGCAACGCCTTGCTGGCGGCCTGCGCTGTGCCCGTGTCGTTTGCCGCCAATGTGGTGCGGGTGATGACTTTGGTGTGGGTGACCTATCACTTCGGTGATGCCACCGGACAGGGCTTCGTGCACAACTTTGCTGGCTTGGTGTTGTTCGGTGTGGCGCTGGCTTTGTTGGCGGGGGTGGATGCCGTGTTGGGCTGGTGGTGGCCGGATGATCAACTCCGACCAGACTTGGCGCAGGAGCACCGGGCATGAAGCAGGCTTGGCGATTGACTTTGCTCATGTGGTGCACGGCGGGTTTCTGTGCCTGGTTTGCACCGGGGTTGCAGGCCAACGTCGATCAGCGAGCAGGCGTGCCGCTAGAGCGATTGTTTCCGGCGCAGTTCGCCGGGTGGGCTCTGGACCCAGCGGCAGCCACGCCGGTGCGGCCGGCCTTTGACCGGGCTCGGCAGTTTCAGATGTACGACCAGGTGCTTGAGCGCACCTATGTCAATCGTGACGGGTATCGGATCATGCTGTCGGTGGCGTATGGTCGGCGGCAGTCGGTGGGGTTGCAGATGCATCGCCCCGAGGTCTGCTACAAGGCGGGCGGCTTTCGCGTGACTGACGTGGCAGAGGGGACCCTGGCCTTGCCGTCCCGATCTTTGCCTGTGACCCGGTTGTTTGCCAGCATGGAAGGCCGCCCGGAACCGATCACATATTGGCGCTTGATGGGGGATCAGGCCGTGCGCGACGAGTGGTCTTATCGCTGGCAACACTGGCTGCGTGGGCAGCGTGGGATCCCTGACGGCATGCTGGTGCGGGTCTCAAGCATTGACTCAGATCGAGCCGAGGCCTACCGCAGACAGGCCGGTTTTGTGGCCGATCTGGCCACGCATCTTGACCAGACTCAGCAGCAGCGCGTTCTGGGGCGCTGAATCAGGCCAGCAGGCCTTGCCATTCGGGGTGTCGGCGGATGTAGACCGCGACGTAGCTGCAAATGGGATCCACCTTGTAGCCTTGCGATTGGGCCCAGGTCAGGGCCTCTTTGACCAGTGCGGCAGCGATGCCGCGCCCCTCCAGCGCAGGTGGGACCCCGGTGTGGGTCATGCGAACGATGTCGCCATCCAGTCGGTAATCGGCTTCGCAGCAAAGCCCCTCGACATGGGTTTCAAAACGGCCGATTTCAGGGCGATGGGTGATTTGCAAAGGCGAAGTCATGGCGAATACAGCGGGCAGTGGGTCAAATGATGCCGAGCCCGCCCAACACAGCGCCGGCCAGCACCAGCCAGATCAATCGTATCTTGGTTCGCCACACCAGGCCGGCCACCAGTGCGCTGACGATCAGGGCTTTGGGGTTTTGAAGGGGGGGCATCAACAACCAGCCGGTGGCCAGCAACAGCCCGACCGTGACTGGGGTCATGCCCTCTTGAAAGGCTTGAACGCTGATCCAGTGTTTGCGGGTCGACACCCAGCGGGAGGCGGCCAGTGCCAGCGTGGTGGAGGGGATCATCACCCCCAGGAGGCTGACTGCGGCACCGATCAGGCCACTGCTGTACCACCCCATCAATGCCACAAACAGCACGTTGGGGCCAGGCGCGGCCTGCGCAAGGGCAATCGAGGTCGTGAAATCTGCGTCGGACAAGAGGTGGTCGGTGAGCACCAGCCGCCGATGCATGTCGGGCACGAGGGTGATGGCGCCACCAATCGACAAGAGCGACAGGGCGAAAAAATGCTTGAACAAGGTCCACCAGACATCAGGTGCCCAAACCCATGCACTCATGTGGAGGCCCTTTGTTGACGCAAGATCGCGTAGGTGTACAGGCAGGTCAATCCACCTAGCCCCAGCAGAACCCAGATCAAAGGCCAATGCAGCCAGGTCATCATGGCAAACGCGGCGAAAGCCAGACCTGCGGCGGTCCACCAGCCCAATGGATGCTGCTTCATGGGGGCTGACAGTTTGAGCACCGTGCCAATGATCTGCCCAGCGGCCACGGCTGCAATGCCATTCAGCGCGCCTTGGATGATATGTTGAGTCGGCGCGGCGGATGAGGCGTGGCCCAGGGCCCAGGCCAGCACCAGCAGCACTGCAAAGGGTGCAGCGATCATGCCCAGCAGGGCCACGAGGGCGCCCCGCCAGCCAAAGAACTTGTCGCCAATCATGAGCGACAAATTGCAGACGTTCGGGCCCGGCAGTACTTGAGCGGTGCCGAGCATCTGTAGAAATTCAGCCTGGGTCAGCCACCCTCGGCGATCGCACAACTCCTTCTGGGCCACAGCCAGCACCCCCCCGAAGCCTTGCATGGCCAGCGACGTGAAGGCGGCAAACAATTGCCACAGTGAGGCGGGGCGCGCCGTAGGGTCTGCCTGGACTGGGTCAGGCATACACCGCCACCACCTGATAGCCCAAGGCTGCCAACTGCCCATCCGGTGTCCACAGGTGGGTTCTTTCATTGACATATCCCTCGCCGACCGCGAGGGCGTCTTTATCCATGCGCCACAAGCCTTGGGGATGCGGCGTGTGGTCGACGGGGCGCAACTCCAGCGCCCAGGAAACCGATGAGGCGGGGGCTGGGCGATTCAGCCGAGCCAGAGCGGGCGTCGGGCCGGCATCGGCCAGCATCACGGACATGAGTTCCGCGTCGACGCCTTCGGCTTGTTTCAAGCGAAGGTAGGTTCGGCTGAACCAGTCTTGCGCGCCGGTGAAGGGCAAGCCGCCCTCCCCAAAACGAAATTCAAAGTGCTGGGTGAATTCAGGGGTCAGGCCCGGCACGAAAGGAAGCACCATGGCCTCGTCGGGATGTTTGCCCACGGCGGGTTGGCTTGGCATCAGCGAGGGCAGACTACTGTCGCGACCGGTGCCGAACACGCCCAGCAAGACGCCCCCCACCTGCTCTTGTCCCTCGGCATCAGGCTGGGTGACACGGCATTGCACTTGCCGGATGTTTTTGCCTTGGCGCAGCAAGGTGACTTCGGCATCGAAGGTCCCGGCGACCACCGGCCCGACGAAATTGGTCTGCAGTGCGCGCAAGGGCCAGTTTTGCCCGCACACATCGCGCATGGCTTGCACAGCCAGCAAGGACAGCAAGCCGCCGAAGGTGGTGCGGCCTTGTAGCCAGTCGGGCGTCACCTGGAAGCGGACCCTTTGGCCGCTGTGCTCCCGGCGTTCGAGCAGTTGAACCAGGGGCGTGGCGGGTGTGATGTCGGTCATGCCTGAACCAATCCAGAGTCAAATGGTTCGAGCATTATCGAACGATCGTGCTTTTTTTGCTTGACCGTGTGAATCAGGCAGCGGCGAGCAGGGCTTCCAGTTGAAGGGCTGGGACCGGCTTGCTCACCAGATACCCTTGGATCACATTGCAGCCGCGGCTGGCCAGGAAGGCTTCCTGGTCCGGCATTTCCACCCCTTCGGCCACCACGTTGAGCTTCAACCCTTGCGCCATGGTGATCATGGTGCTGACGAGTTGAGCGTCGCTGTCGTTGCTGGGCAGATCCTGAACGAAACTGCGATCGATCTTGAGTTGATGAACCGGGAAGCGCTTGAGATACGCCAGCGACGAATAGCCCGTACCGAAGTCGTCAATCGACAGGGAGACGCCCAATTCATGCAGCATGTGCAGGAATTGCTCGGCCCCGACGTCGGATTCCATCAAGCCGCTTTCTGTGATCTCCAGTTCCAGGCGCTGGGCGGGCAAACCGGTGCGATTGAGGATACGCGACACGCGTTCGACGACACCGCCTCGTCGAATCTCGCTGGGCGAAACATTGATCGAGAGGCGGCCGAAGTCCAGCCCGGCGTCCAGCCACGATTTGGCCTGTCGACAAGCCTCATGCATGACCCAGTCGCTGAGTGGCACGATCATGCCGGTTTCTTCCATGACCGGGATGAATTGGTTGGGGCCGAGGAGCGGGTCAGAAGACTCTGATTCGTTCTCATGGCGCAGTCGGACCAGAGCTTCGACCGCCACGATGCGGCGATCGCTGACCTGCACCATGGGCTGGTAGTGCAACACGAATTCTTCGTGCTCGACGGCGCGGCGCAAGCGGGTTTCGAGTTGCAGCCGGGTGTTGGCATCGGTGGTGAACGAGGCCGTGTAGAAGCTGAAGCTGTTGCGGCCTCTGCGCTTGGATTCGTACATCGCGGCGTCAGCATCTCGGATCAACTCCATCGCCGACACCCCATCGGCCGGATAGAGGCTGATGCCAATGCTGGCACGCACATACACCTGTTGCCCGCCCTCCAGCACGAACGGCTCCTCTAGCGTGTCCAGAATGCTCTGGGCTACGTGGGCGGCTTGTTGAGGGTGGCGCAAGTGTTCCAAGACCAGAACGAATTCGTCGCCCCCTAGTCGGCCCAGGGTGTCCTCCTGGCGCACACGCAGTTGCAGGCGTTGTGCAACTTGCTGCAGCAACTGGTCGCCCACCACGTGTCCCAGTCCATCGTTGACGGTCTTGAAGTTGTCCAGATCAATGAAGATCACGCCGACCAAGGTTTCATGCCGCGCCGCCAGGTTGATGGCGTGCGCCAGCCGTTCCATGATGAGCGCCCGGTTGGGCAGCTCGGTCAAGGCATCGAAATGCGCCATGCGCGCCAGGCGTTCTTCGGTTTGCTTGAGCTGGGTGATGTCGGTGAACACCCCCACGAAGTGGCTGGGGCGGCCGCGGCGATTGCGGACCGCGCTGACCGACAGCTTGGTCATGAAGAGTTCGCCGCTCTTGCGTTGACACCAGACCTCGCCTTGCCAGCTTTGCCCATCGACCAGTTGATTGGCGATCTCACCCAGGATGTCTTGTGCACCGTCGGGCAGCAGAATGTCGGCGGAGTAGCCCAGGATCTCGTGGTCGTGGTAGCCCGTGATGGAGGTGAACGCGGGGTTGACCGACACGATCAACTGATCGCGGTTGAACACCACCATGCCGTCTTGGGTGCTTTCCAGCGCCGCCGCGTGCAGACGGATGCGTTCTTCGGTTTGCTTGTGAACGGTCTCGCGGTGCAGATTGGTCAAGGCAAACGACAGATCGCTGGCCAGATCTTCCATCAAGGCCCGCTCGTCGGCATCTTGGGCGTTGAGGCTGGTGTCGAGCAGGATCAGGTGCCCCATCAACACGCCGTCCCGTTTGAGGGGAATGGTGGCGCAGCCGGCCAGACCACAACTCAAGGCTGTGCTGGCCCAGGCGGGTCGCTGGTCGATCAGTCGAATGTCGCCCGAGTGAAAGATGCGTCCGTCGCGCAAGGCGATGTCGATCGGCGCATTGGCATCGCGCTGGGCCAGCAGGTCGAATGATGACGACAGACTGGGCAGCCCCGGCACGCTGGCCTCCGACCGGCAGACCAGACGCAGCGTGCCATCTTCGCCGTTTTCTTCAAAGGTGACGACGGCAGCTTTCTTGAACCGACCATGTGCCAGGGCAGCGCTGCAGATGTGATCCATCAGGCTTTGTTCGCTGTCGGACCGCACGATGGCGTGGTTGACTTGGCTGAGGAAGTCGTACAGCCGGGTCATGTGCATCAGCCGCTGTTCAGCGCGGCGCCGCTGGGTCACGTCCCAGATCATCCACACCACGCGATCGGTGTCGCCCACGGGGGCGCATCGGCTGTCGAAGTGACGCACGCCGCCCATGATCCGCACGGGGTAGGCAAGTTGTTGGGTTTCGCGGGTGTCCAGGGTCTGGCGCAGCACGCGCATGAACAGGGCGCTCTTTTCCTTGCTGAAAAAATCGGTCAGGGGGCGCCCGATCAGGTCTTCCCGGTTGCGCCCCAGCAAGGCCAGGTTGCTGCCGAAGATGTCGACGTAGCGCCCATCGCGGTCAAGCATGAATGCCAGATCGGGCAGGGCTTGGGCGAAGGCTTCCAGTTGCGCTTCGCGGGCAACCAGTTCCTTTGCCGATTGCTCGCGTTGGCGATAGGCTCGTGCCATCAACACCAGCAAGATCAGCGACAGCCCGCCAATCAGCCCAACGTTAACGAGCACCAATTGATGCTGATCCTCGGTGGCCTGTTCCAGATGTTGGGCCCACTGGGTAGCCGCCGCTTGAACCGATTGCTCGACCTGATCTTGCGCAGCTTGCAGGCGAGCACCCTCGACCTGGCGTGGATGATGCAGGCGCTGGTCTTGCAGGTAGGCCAGATGACCCAGAGTGAGGCCCAACCGATCCAGGGCAGGGCGCAGCTCAGGCACGGCCGTTTGGGCCCAGCGCCGCTCGGCGTTCACCGCCGCCTGCATGGGGGCCAGCACCGCCGCATCGCCGATGTCTTTGCGCCCTTGCAGTTTTTGCTCAACCAGCCAGACCCCTTGGCGTGATTCGTAGCGGGTGGTGGTCAACAGCGTGTCGGCTTCATGGGCGCGTTCTTGCAGTGCCGCCCAGCCATGATGAGACCAGGCCAGCAAGCCCATGCTGAGGGCCGCCAGTGCGGAAACGGCGACCGCCAAGGGGCCCAGGCGACCCAGGGCCGGGATATGGTCGGTCAACTTGTCGTGCACAGGCGTCATGGACTGCTTTTGTATGAGCTTCAGCGAGGGGTTGGCGCGCAGCTTAGGTGAAAAAACGCGCAATCGGCGATGATGGGGGGCGTTCAATGCGGCCACCCCCCCAGCCAAGGGTCGAGCACCTGCAACAAGTTCACATCTCACATCATGTCCACCGACTTCTCTGCTGTCGAGCCTTACCGTCCTGTCCACTTGTTCGAGTCCCGCAGCATCACCTTGCGAGGGCTGGATCACCACTTGTTGGTTTGGGGTAATCCCGCGGATGCAAGCGATGCGCATCCCCTGCTGGTGATGGTGCATGGCTGGATGGATGTGGCTGCGTCGTTCCAGTTCATGGTGGATGCCCTGCGTGCCCGACCCGATTGGTGCCATCGCCCCATCGTCGCCATCGATTGGCGTGGTTTTGGGCGCTCGGCCTCCCCTGGTGGAGACAGCTATTTCTTTGCTGATTACCTGGCTGATCTGGATGCCTTGCTGGATCAGCTCTCACCCGATCGCAAGGTCGACCTGCTGGGCCACAGCATGGGGGGCAATGTGGTGACGCTGTACGCCGGGGTGCGTGGGCATCGCCTGCGTCGCTTGGTCAACCTCGAAGGGTTTGGCATGCCGGCCACCAGCGCCGACGAGGCGCCCGATCGCTACGTGAAGTGGCTGGACGAAATCAAGGCCCCCGCCCGCTTGAAGGATTACAGCGATCTGGCCGGGGTGGCGCAGCGTTTGCGTGACAACAACCCCTTGATCCGGCCTGAGTTGGCCTTGTGGGTGGCCCAGCACTGGGCGCGGGAAGAAAACGGGCGCTGGGTGATCAATGCCGACCCCGCGCACAAGCGCCCGCAGCCGATTCTGTACCGGGTGGAGGAGATTCAGGCGTTTTTGAAGCGGATTCCGGTGCCGATGCTGTTTGTCGAAGGCGCGAAAACGCTTTACTTTTTGCTCTTCAACGGTCGGTTCACGCGGGATGAGTTCCTTGAGCGGATGAACTTGGTCCCGGATTTCCGGCTGGAAACCATTGAGGAGGCGGGCCACATGCTGCATCATGACAAACCCGCCGAACTGGCCGGGCACGTGGCGACTTTCCTGAAGTGAGCCGCGTTTGACCGCTTCGAGTGCCTTTGCGCTTGGCGGCGTGGCGCCATGAGAAAATGCGCCCCAATATTCCGGAACATCTAGCAGGATCAAGAACATGGACATCGAACACATCAACGCCCTGGGCGCTCAAATCGCCGACCTGACCCAGCGCACGGAAGAACTTCGGAGGTATCTTTGACTGGGATGAAAAGTCCCGCCGTCTTGCCGAAGTGAACGCCGAGCTGGAAGACCCCAGCGTCTGGAATGATCCCAAGCGCGCCCAGGCCCTGGGCAAGGAAAAGAAGTCCCTGGAAGACATCGTGCTGGTCATCAGTCACCTGACCAGCAATCTGGCTGACAACGCCGAACTCTTCGAAATGTCGAAGGAAGAGGGCGATGACGCTGGCCTGCAGGCCATCTCGGACGATGTCCAGACCTTGCTCAAGGATGTTGAGGGGCTTGAGTTCCGCCGGATGTTCAACAACCCGGCCGACCCCAGCAATTGCTTCATCGATATCCAAGCTGGCGCCGGTGGCACCGAGGCCTGTGATTGGGCGTCGATGTTGCTGCGCCAGTACGTGCGCTACTGCGAACGCAAGGGCTTCAAGGCCGAAATGGAAGACGAAACGCCTGGCGATGTGGCCGGCATCAAGAGCGCGACCATCAAGGTCGAGGGCGAATACGCCTTCGGTTTCTTGCGCTCTGAGACGGGCGTGCACCGCCTGGTCCGCAAATCGCCATTCGATTCTTCGGGTGGTCGTCACACCTCGTTTGCCTCGGTGTTTGTCTATCCCGAAATCGATGATTCGATCGAGATCGACATCAACCCGGCCGATGTGCGCACCGATACCTTCCGTGCCTCGGGCGCGGGTGGTCAGCACATCAACAAGACCGACTCGGCCGTGCGTTTAACCCACATTCCCACCGGGATCGTGGTGCAATGTCAGGACAGCCGTTCGCAGCACAGCAACCGCGACGTGGCCTGGCGCCGTCTGCGTTCGCGCCTGTACGACCATGAAATGCGCAAGCGCATGGAAGCACAGCAGAAGCTGGAAGACACCAAGACCGATGTGGGCTGGGGTCACCAGATTCGCTCGTACGTGCTGGACCAAAGCCGTATCAAGGACCTGCGTACCAACGTTGAAATCTCCAACACCCAGAAAGTGCTGGACGGAGATCTCGACGCCTTCATCGAGGCCAGCCTCAAGCAAGGCGTGTGATCCTCATTCCTATAAAAGACAGCCCGAAGGACTGCTATGCGTGAAGGTACATCCATGTTGATCCGTCGAGAGGATTACGCTGCCCCGGCGTTCTGGATCAAAACGGTTGATCTGACCTTTGATCTGGATCCTGCCAAAACCCTGGTCATCAACAAGATGACTCTGGAACGCAACCCCGGCCAGCCCGGCGCTCCCTTGCGTCTGGACGGAGAGGACTTGAACCTGACCCGCGTGTTGGTCAATGGCGAGTCGGTGTCGTTCCGTGTTGAAAACGGCCAGCTGGTGCTGGATAACCTGCCCGAGCATGGGTTCGAACTGGAGATCCGCAACACCTGCGCGCCTGAAAAGAACACGCAGCTATCCGGCTTATACACCTCCGGTGGTGGGTTCTTCACCCAATGCGAGGCCCAGGGCTTCCGCCGTATCACCTATTTCCTCGATCGCCCGGATGTGATGGCCACCTACAAGGTGACCTTGAAGGCAGACAAGACCAAGTATCCGGTTCTGCTGTCCAACGGCAACCTGATCGACGAGGGCACACTGGAAAACGGACGTCACTTTGCCGTTTGGCATGACCCTCATCCAAAACCCTGTTATCTGTTTGCTTTGGTGGCGGCCGATCTGGTCAGCCGTGAACAGCGCATCCGCACTCGCGAGGGCAAGGACCATTTGCTGCAGATCTTCGTGCGTGCCGGTGACCTGGACAAGACCGAACACGCGATGAATTCGCTGATCGCCTCCATCATCTGGGACGAGGCCCGTTTTGGCCTGAGCCTCGATCTGGAGCGCTTCATGATCGTGGCCGTGTCCGACTTCAATATGGGCGCGATGGAGAACAAGGGGTTGAACATCTTCAACACCAAGTTCGTGCTGGCCAACCCGGCCACGGCGACCGACATTGACTTCGGCAATGTCGAGAGCGTGGTCGCGCACGAGTACTTCCACAACTGGACGGGCAACCGCGTCACCTGCCGTGACTGGTTCCAGCTGTCTTTGAAGGAAGGCTTGACCGTCTTCCGCGACCAGCAGTTCAGCCAGGACATGGCCGGCAGCCGCAGTGCCCGAGCCGTCAAGCGCATTGAAGATGTGCGCACGCTGCGCCAGATGCAGTTCCCGGAAGATGCCGGGCCCATGGCGCATCCGGTGCGCCCCGACAGCTACCTGGCGATTGACAATTTCTACACCGCCACGGTGTACGAAAAGGGCGCTGAAGTGGTCCGCATGATGCAGACCTTGGTAGGCGAAGACGGCTTTGCCAAGGGCATGCAGCTGTACTTCTTCCGCCATGATGGGCACGCGGTGACCTGTGACGACTTTGCGCAAGCCATTGCTGACGCCAACCCGAACAGCCAGTTGACCGAAAAGTTGGTGCCCTTCAAGCGCTGGTATTCACAGGCCGGCACCCCCCGGGTTCAGGCGCGTGGGCAATACGATGCCGCCAACCATGTCTACACCCTGACGTTGAGCCAGTCGTGTGGCCCCACACCTGGCCAAGCTGGCAAAGAGCCGTTTGTCATCCCGGTAGCGATGGGTCTGGTGGCGCCTGATGGACGCAACCTCAACCTGCACCTGGAAGGCGAGACCATGCCGCTAGGCCACAACACGGTGCTGGTCTTGAGCGAGCGTGAACAGACTTTCACCTTTGTGCATGTGTCGGTCGAGCCTGTGCCTTCACTGCTGCGCGGTTTCTCGGCCCCGGTCGTGCTCGAAGCCGAGTTGTCTGACGATGCCTTGTTCACCCTGTTGGCGCACGATGCCGACTCCTTCAACCGGTGGGAAGCCGGCCAGAAACTGGCCTTGCGCCGCATGCTGACAGCCGTGGCGGGCAATGGCCACGTCGAGCTGGATGCCCGTTTCATTGGGGCCATGCGAGACGTTTTGCGCCATGCCGAGCTCGATGCCGCTTTCAAGGAGCTGGTGCTGACGCTGCCGAGCGAAGC
This sequence comes from Burkholderiales bacterium, assembly GCA_028864885.1. Lineage (GTDB taxonomy): Bacteria > Pseudomonadota > Gammaproteobacteria > Burkholderiales > Burkholderiaceae_C > Aquabacterium. The sequence continues at coordinate 31,331 of JAGWLR010000022.1, forward strand.
CTACGTGGCCGAACAACTGATGGTGGTCGATCCGCAGCGCATCCACGATGTGCGTGAAAGCATGAAGCTGCAGCTGGCGCACACCCTGCACGAAGACTGGATGTGGGCCTTCGAGCATCACCAGGACAACGGTGGGTATTCGCCCGATCCGGTCAGCGCTGGTCGTCGTGCCTTGACCAACCTGGCATTGGGCATGCTCGTGCTCAATGACGCGGTGCGCGGCAACCCGATCTGGACAGGCAAGGCCTTCCAGCGCTTCAAGGATGCCAACAACATGACGGATCGCCTGGGTGCTTTGGCGGCCTTGGTGCATGCCCATGCCGATTTGGCTGAGCCTGCGCTGGAGCGCTTCCACGCCCTGTTCAAGCACGAGGCCCTGGTGATCGACAAATGGTTTGCCCTGCAGGCCAGCGCGTCAGAAAAGAACGGTCAGGTCTTCGCCCGTTGCAAGGCTTTGATGCGCCACCAAGACTTCACTTTGCGCACACCGAACCGGGCGCGCAGTCTGTTGATGGCGCTGTGTCAGATGAATCCTGCAGCCTTCCACCGCTCGGATGCGGCGGGATACGTGTTCTGGGCTGATCGCGTCATCGAGATCGACGCCATCAACCCACAACTGGCCGCGCGTCTGGCGCGGTCACTGGATCACTGGCGTCGCCTGGCTGAACCTTACCGAAGCGCCGCACGCGAGGCCATTGCCCGCGTTGCTGCCAAACCCGAGTTGTCGGATGACGTTCGCGAAATCGTCACCCGTGCTCTGCAAGATTGATTTTTTAATTTGAGTTTCATCATGACCAAACGCATCAGCCTCACGCAGTACCTGATCGAACAGCAACGCGGCGAGGCCCAGATCCCATCGCAGTTGCGCCTGCTCATTGAAGTGGTGGCGCGTGCTTGCAAGCGCATTGCCATCAGCGTCAACAAGGGGGCTTTGGGCGAAGTGCTCGGTAGCGCCGGCAGTGAAAACGTCCAGGGTGAAGTTCAGAAGAAGCTGGACATCATCGCCAACGAGGTGCTGATCGAAGCCAACGAGTGGGGCGGTCACCTGGCCGGTATGGCATCCGAAGAGATGGATGACATGTACGCCGTGCCCAATCGCTATCCGCAAGGCGAGTACCTGCTGCTGTTCGATCCTCTGGATGGATCGAGCAACATCGACGTCAATGTGAGCATTGGCACCATCTTCTCGGTGCTCAAGCACCAGGGCGGTGACGTTACCAATGAGAGCTTCCTGCAGCCTGGCACGGCGCAGGTGTGTGCTGGCTACTGCGTGTATGGCCCCCAGACCACCCTGGTGCTGACCGTGGGCCGCGGTGTGGTCATGTTCACGCTGGACCGTGAGCAGGGCTCTTGGGTCATGACCGACGACAACGTGCGCATCCCGGAAGACACCAAGGAGTTCGCCATCAACATGTCGAACATGCGCCACTGGGCCCCTCCGGTGAAGCGTTACATCGACGAGTGCCTGCAAGGCAAGGAAGGCGTGCGCGGCAAAGACTTCAATATGCGCTGGATTGCCTCGATGGTGGCTGACGTGCATCGCATCCTGACCCGCGGCGGCATCTTCATGTACCCCTGGGATAAGCGCGAGCCCAATAAGCCCGGCAAGCTGCGCCTGATGTACGAAGCCAATCCCATGAGCTTCCTGGTCGAGCAGGCGGGTGGTGCCGCGACCAACGGCACCCAGCGCATCATGGAGATCCAGCCCTCGCAATTGCACGAACGCGTGTCGGTCGTGCTGGGCTCGAAAAACGAAGTGGACCGCGTGACAGCCTATCACCGGGAAGCTGCACAAGGCTGATGTACAATTTTTGTCTCTCGCGATAGGCGAGTGGACGCCGGTGTAGCTCAGTCGGTAGAGCAGCTCATTCGTAATGAGAAGGTCGAGGGTTCGATTCCTTTCTCCGGCACCAATCAAATCAACAGCTTAGGCCGCCTCGAAAGGGTGGCCTTTGTTGTTTCTGAGTGCGATGTAAGGGCGGAAGTAAGTCATTTTTTGAAGTCAGCGGGGTCGTAAGTCGCTCACCAGCCTCACGCCCAACACACCGAACCCGTTTGCGCTCGCCCGGTGTTGTCAAAAGTCCCCTTGAGCTGGCAGGCATGACTCACCGCCACGACACCGTTCAGCGAGCGTATCCGGGAGCCAGTACAGCGTTCTCGACGCCATCCAACTGCCACAAGTCGACCAATCGCAGTCGGAACTCCGCCCCTCGAAGATGACTGTCGGATGAGCAATCCACCTGCCACTGGCGAAGCACATATCCGGCGACGGCAGCACGCACAGTCACCCGCAGGCGCCCTTCAGTCATGCCGAAGTCCCTTTCAATCGACGAAGAGTGTGGGTGGGCCGGATGCGGTAGCAGATCAAGGGTTATGACTTTCTGCCACTGATCGTCTGCTGCACGCTGCTCATGGGCCTGAATCAACATACAAGTGCTATCAGCACGAGGCGGGGCCACTGATTCCATCCGCGTTAACACAAGATCGCGGAACGCCCCCTTGGTTCTGTCGTAGGCGCGTACATGCCAGCGCAACCCCGAATCGACCAGTGCATGAGGCACGATCTCACGAGGAACTGCCCCCGTCTTCATCGAGTGGTAGGTCAGTTGAAGCGGGTAGCCTCCCTGTATCGCTCGTGTCACAGTAGCCAATGTCTCCAAAGGCGGGTGGTTCAGCCGGGCGGGGCTGGCATGTGGCAAACACTCACCTGCTGCGGCCGGCTCGCCTTCGCCAAAGCCGGCGGTCAACGCAGCAAGCACCCGCTCTACAGGATGCTCAAACAGCGGCCTGAAGGTCGGCAGGTACTGGTACCGCTTGCGTTCATAGGCCATGTTCAGTGGCGCCAGTTCGCGGTATAGGCTCATGTCTCGTGTACCGGCGGCCGTGGCCAGGTCGAAGCGATCCAGCACCTCCTTACGGGTCACGCTGCCGAAAAACCAGAGTCGGAACTCGATAAAGCTGAGCCTCTGGCGCTGGGCGGCAGACAGTTCATGAAGCGATGGTAGAGGCATGGTGTGCAAATCTGGTGCAGCCGCTCCATGCGGCCTCAGTGGATCTTACTCAAATACGATCATTTTGATGCTATATTGGATCAAATCAAATTGATCGTATCTTTTTGGGGGGCTCATGAAGGATGACACTTTGACTGGTCGGCAAGCACCGTTGCCCATGGGCGTGGCCCAGCTCAAGCCACTGCCCCGACCGGTGTCCGGCGAAACCGTACAGATGCTTGAGCAACTGCTGCGTGAGGCGAAGGCGGGGCGCGTCACCGGACTGGCGTTGGTCGTCCTGCATGCGGATGGTCGTTTTGATCTGAGCATGCGAGGAGACGCGATCCTGGAATCAAACCAAATGGGCGTCGCAGGCATGTTGGCTGCATTGCAGAAGATGGCCCTGGAGCTGCACTGACGCCACCCTCAAATTGCCGGCAAACATGCGGGCAATCACATCGATCGACATCTCAAGTCACAAGGAGACCCATGAGCTTAATACAGACTTTGCCTACAGGGCCATTAGACATCGTGGGGGACATTCACGGTGAGTTCGACGCCTTGCTCCAATTGATGGCTCACCTCGGATATGACAGTGAGGGGCGTCATCCAGACGGGCGCACGCTGGTCTTTGTGGGCGATTTCTGTGATCGGGGCCCCAACAGTCCTGCTGTGCTGGAACTGGCGCAGAAGCTGGTTCAGTCGGGTCGCGCCGTGGCCGTGCTTGGCAACCATGAAATCAACCTGCTGCGTGAGGACGCCAAGGACGGCTCAGGCTGGTTCTTCGAGGCGCGCGTAGAGCGTGACCACGAGAAGTTCGCCCCCTTCCAGAGACCCACGCTGGAACAGCGCCAGGAGATCGTGGCCTTTCTGTCGAAGCTGCCCATCGCCCTGGAGCGGCAAGACCTGCGCGTCGTTCATGCCGCCTGGCAAGAGGCGCAGATCGAGGCGGTGCGGCGCCTGCCAGAGGGATCCGTGCGCGATGAATATGACCGGTGGGAGCAGGTCGCCCAGCAACAGGCCCGTGAATCGGCGCTGCAGGAGCGCATGGAGCAGGAACTGGAGAAATGGGCGCACGGCCTGGAGAATAGCCAGCGTCAGCCCCCGTTTCTGCACGCCCATGCCGAGTTCGAGGCCAACAAGCAGATGCTGAACCCGCTCAAGGTTCTGACCTCGGGCGTGGAGCAGGGGGGGGCGGCACCCTTCTTCTCCGGCGGCAAGTGGCGCTTTGCCGAGCGCATGCCGTGGTGGGATGCGTACACCGACTCGACACCGGTTGTCGTCGGCCACTACTGGCGTCGCGTGCACAAGATCGACCGCGGCGCAGTCGGTAAAGGTGACGTGGACCTGTTCGAGCACACCCATCCCTTCGCCTGGCACGGCCAGCGCGGCAATGTGTTCTGCGTCGATTTCTCAGCCGGTGGTCGCTGGCTGGAGCGCAAGTCGGGCGTTACTGTGGGCCACGACTTCAAGCTGGCCGCGCTACGCTGGCCAGAGCGGGTCCTGCAATTCGACGATGGTCATGTGCAGGGCACAACAGGCTTTGGAGCCGAGGAGGTCGCCCAGAAAGTGCTGTAGATCATGCTCCGTTTGACGGAATTTCGCCGGCGTGCATTACGCAATTGACAGCCATATCGGCTGGCATACTGGCGCGTAATAATTTGTTTTCTCCCGGCCCTGCCGAACTGACAAATTCCATCCGGAAAATGCCGAGCAAAACGAGATTTCGGCACTTCATTGACTGTGTAAAAAATGAGCATCCACTCTCTTTGCAAGCCCCGCACGTCAGTTCATGCGGCGGATCGTCGCGCCACCGTTCTCAACCTCGACACCTTCCTCAAAGGCGAGGTCAGTGGCCCCGATTTCTTTGAAGAGAACTACTTCACCCAAGGCATGCTCACGCTGGTCGATCGGGCGTTCAGGCACTTGGGCGGCGCTGGCGCGGGGTCGTCTGTCTTCTTGCTCTCGCAAGCCATGGGCGGCGGTAAGACTCACAGCATGGTCGCTCTTGGCCTTTTGGCGCAAGACCCTGCGCTGCGCAGCAAAGTGCTCACTGGCGATCAAAACCCCGCACCCCAACTCGGACCCTGCCGCGTGGCAGGCTTCAATGGCCGAAGCACCGATGCACCGGGAGGCATCTGGGGCTCCATCGCTGAGCAGCTGGGCAAGGCGGATCTATTTGCGCGCTATGTCTCCCCCTTGCTCAGTGCGCCTGGCCCAGAGGCATGGAAGCAACTGCTGGGTGGTGACCCGCTCGTGCTGTTTCTTGACGAACTCCCACCCTACCTGGAGTACGCCGTCGCCGTGCCCGTCGGCAATGGTGATCTGGGTTTGGTCACCACCGCAGCGCTGGCCAACCTGTTTGTGGCGGTGGCAGACATGAGCAACGTCTGCCTGGTGTTGTCTGACTTGGCTGGGTCCAATTTCAGCATTGGACAATCCAAGTTGCAGGATGCCTTCAACCGCGCGGTGCAGGGCATCACATCCGAGTCCAAGCGCATCGCGGTGCCCATCACACCCGTCAACCCCAATGGCGACGAGCTGTACCACATCCTGCGCAAGCGCCTGTTTGCGCAGGTGGCGCCCGATGCTGAGGTCAAGAAGGTGGCAGGGGCCTACCGTGAGGCCCTGCGTGAGGCTGCGCAAATGGGCCTGACCACCACCTCGCCCGAGACGCTGTTCACCCGTGTCGTTGACGCCTACCCATTCCACCCTGACCTGCGTGAACTCGTTGGCAAGTTCAAGGAGAACGAAGGCTTCCAGCAAACCCGCGGGGTCATTCGCCTGATGCAAATGGTGGTCTCCAACCTGTGGTCGTCTGGCAAGGCCGCCAACATTGACCTTATTCACCCTTACGACCTTGACTTGAACCTGGACGAGATCGCCTCAGAGGTTCGCACCATCAACCCCTCGTTGAGCGAAGCCATCGCCCACGACATCGCGCACAGCGGTGATGCCGAGGTTGAGCAGATCGACCAGGCCAACGGGAACAGTGACGCCTCTGATGCAGCACGCCTGATCCTGGTGGCCTCGCTGTCCACCACCCCTGGTGCCATCCATGGCCTGCGTGAGTACCAGCTGGTGGACTGCCTGCAGCGCCCTGGGCGCGACCTGTCAACCTTCAAAGCCAATGTGCTCGACAAGCTGGCCACGCGCGCCTGGTACCTGCACAACTCCACCGACGGCCGCCTGTATTTCAAGAACCAGCAAAACCTGGCGGCCAAGCTGCGCTCCATGGCGCAATCGCTGCATTCCGAAACCGTGGAACGCATGCTGCGCGAGCACCTGGAGGCGTACTTTGCGCCTTCACTGCGCGATTGCTACCAAGCCATCAAGGTGCTGGCGCCTCTCGATGAAGTGCAAGTCGAGCAAGACAAGACCACACTGGTCATCGTGCGCCCCGGTGGTCAGGCCAAACAGTTGCCCATCTCTGAAGACTGGCAAGCCTGGTGGGCACAGCAGCAGTACAAGAACCGTGTGCTCTTTCTGACAGGCTCGCGAGACACCTTTCAAAAGGTGATCGACGCTGCCCGCCAGACTCGGGCCCTGCAAAGCATTGATGACGAACTGCGGTCAGAAAACACCCCGTCAGACGACCCGCAATGGCGCGCCCTTGACATCCTTCGTGACCGCGTGGGCTTGCAGTTCACCGCCGCATTGAAGGAGGCCTTCGATCAGATCGTTTACCCATCCATCAACGCTGCCTTGCGTGCCACCGGCACCGACCTGGCCTTTGCGGGTAACCAAAGCGGGGAGGCCACGCTGCGCCACACCCTGGAGGGCGCCCAGAAGTTCACCACCAAGGTTGACGACGACAGCTTCCGCACCCGGGCCGAAGCCCGTCTGTTTGGCTCTGCCGACGCCAAGGTGGTGCTGTGGTCCGACTTCAAGCGCGCGGCGGCCGTCAACACCAACTGGCCCCTGCACAAGCTGTCTGCGCTGGATGACCTCAAGGCCGACTGCCTGCGCCGTGGCCTGTGGCGCGAAGAGGGCAACCACATCCGCCGGGGCCCATTCCCACCGCCCGTACCTGAGGTGCTGGTGCGCGAGCTGTCGGTGCAAGAGGAGGGGCCTGGTTACACCTACCTGAAGATTGAGCCCTTGCATGCCCCAGCCGTGGTGTTTGAAACTGGCGACGCAGAGCCCACAGCGGCCTCCACGCCCGTGCCAACCCCCACCCGCTTCGAGGCCACGGCCTTGCGTTACCGCTTTCTGGCCCATGATCCTGCCGACCTGGCCCGAGCCAGCGCCGTCAAGGAGTGGACGGCCAAGCTGCGCTTGAAGTACCAGTTGCACAACCGTGGTGATCACTTCGAGGTGGAACTGCTTGCACTGCCCAAGGTCAACGGCATCACCATCCGCTACACCACTGATGGCTCTTCGCCCACCAGCGTGGGCACGGCCACCTATGACGGCCCACTGCGCGTGCCGGCCAATTGCCGCGTGGTGTGCGCCATGGCTGTGTCAACAGAGTACGACCTCAACTCTGAGCCCATCCGCATTGCCATTCCTCAAAAGGGCGATGTGGAGCGCCCCGCCATTGACCTCACCCGCCCAGCCCGCTGGACGCAACAGCTCAAGCTTGACGACGCCAGCGCCGTGTGGGACCTCATCGTGCGGCTTGAAGCAAGCTCTGAGGTGCTGGCCCACGACATCAGCCTCACGGCTGAAAGCACCGATGGGCAACAAAACGTGGAGTATTCCGGCGCCCTTGACAGCGGCTACGACGCTCCGGCACTGAAAGCCGTGGCGAACAAGATGCTTGACATCGTGAGCGGTGACAGCCTGCGCATGACCGTGGGTAGCCTGGCCTTTCCCACAGGGCAGGCGCTGCTGGACTGGCTCAGAGCCACCAACCAGCCGTTCAACGCTGCCAAGGTGAGCCAAGCCCTCAGCCCAGCCACCCACCAGGCAGGTCAATGAGCATGGCCCGAGCACCTGCAACCTCTTCCCGCAAAGTAATAGGGCTGGGCTTTTTGCCCGAAGAAGCCCGCCACGGCTTCTTGATCGATGTGCCCAAGGGCAGCGCTGCCGCTGAGGTGGTCTGCATCTCCGAGCACCGTGGCAACGAGCTGAACCACCTTGGCGCCCGCGCGGCCGAAGCGCCCCAGCCCAACGACCCGGCCCTGCGCGTGGTGATCGACCGCAACCGCTGGCTGGCCCTGGCACCTGCTTTTTGGGATGAGGCCAACCGCCGCCTGCGGGCCAACGGCCTGCCGGTGGCCAAGTTTCAAAAGAACCCCGCCAAACCCGTGCCAGTGCACCCCTCACTGGGCAAAGAGCTGTGCATCCTATGCTGGGCGGTGGAAGATGCCTCGCCAGACGACATTCCCAACGCTTTGCACAACTGGGAGGCCCTGGCCCCTGAAGAGCGCTGGTGGCTCTACACCATGACCGTGGCTACCACCGGTCAGGCCATGCAAAAGGGCATTGGCTGGCGCAAGGCACTGCGTGCCGCCCTGGCCGACAACCCCTTTGTCAAAGGCGACGGCCTCTCGCCCAAAGCCCGGCGCGAGCTGCTGGGGCACTCGCAGCTCTCACTTGCGCTTTGAGGCACCGTTGATCTAAAATGACCTCATGTGGTCACAATGAGGCACATCATGGATACATTGCAAATTCGCGAAGCCAAGGCCAACTTCTCGGCACTGGTGGCTGCCGCTGAAAAAGGGCAGCCCACCCTCATCAGCCGCCACGGCCAACCCTGCGCCATGATGGTGCCGGTGGCCGATGGCGCGCGCCTCTACCCGCTGGACATGCCCAACCTGGCCAACTACCTGCTGGCGCTGCCCGAGCCATTCGAGACCGAGCGCGACACCACGCCGCTGCGGGGCGTTGATTTTGCGTAACGTGTACAAGGGCTATTTGCTGGACACCAGCGTGGTGTCTGCGCTGGCACCAGGGCGTGAAGCATTTGTGCCCGCCGCCCTGGCTGAGTGGCTGCAAGCGCACCACCAAGAACTTTTCCTGCCCGCCATTGCCGTGGCAGAAATGGCCCAAGGCATCTGCAAATTGCGCCGCGCCGGTGGCACCGAGCGAGCTGACCGCCTTGACCGCTGGCTCGACGGTTTGTTGGCGGCCTACGCCGACCGCATCTTGCCCCTGGACGCACATGCCGCCCGCCTGGCGGGGCAACTCTCTGATGCCGCCATGGCTCAGGGCTGCCACCCCGGGTTCGCCGATGTCGCCATCGCGGCGCTGGCCCAACACGCGGGCCTGCTGCTGCTGACCTGCAACCTCAGGCACTTCCAGCCCTTGGGGGTGGCCTGCGCTGACCCTCTGACGGCATTGCCACCCGGCTGACCCATTCATGCCAAGTGAGCTTGGCTCGCTTTGCTCGGGCTCACACAGCCTACGTCACCTGACATTCGACCCCATGCCCACTTTCATTGAAACCCAGTTCCCCATTGCCCGCCTGTCGGCAGAGGCCTACAAAGAGCGCAAGGCCAACAACGGCCAGACGCTCACGCGCCTGGGCAAATGGTGGGGCCGCAAGCCTTTGATCTTGGTGCGCGCGGCCATCTTGGGCATGCTGATGCCTGCCAGTGCGGACGCCAAGAAGGACCGTGAGATTTTCCTCAAGATCCTGACCATGGACGACGACGGTACCTGGCTGCGCTGCAAAGACACCTCGTCATCGGTGCCATGGCGCAACGACATGGGCCCCAGCCGCACCATGTTCGACGCCATGACCTACGCTGAGCGCATCAGCTACTGCGACAGGCCAGAAAACGTCGATGGTCCCAGCGAAGCTGCCTGGGCCGACATCAACGCCCACCTAGGCACCACGGCCACCAAGCTGTCAGAACTGGTTGAGCAACTGGGCCAGCGCACCTTTGGCCACACCCCCCGCGTGGGCGACAGCTTCAGTGGCGGTGGCTCGATCCCGTTTGAGGCGGCTCGCATCGGGTGCGAGGCCTTTGGCTCTGACCTGAACCCCGTGGCCGGCCTGCTGACCTGGGCCAGCCTGAACCTGCTGGGCGGCGGCCAAGCCGTGCAGGAAGAGGTGATGCGCGTGCAGGCCCAGGCGCTGGCCGCTGCTGACGCGCAAGTCACCGCCTGGGGCATTGAACACAACGACCAGGGGGAGCGTGCCGATGCCTATTTGTACTGCGTGGAAGTGAAGCCCGAAGGCTGTGATTACTTCATCCCGTTGGCCCCGAGTTGGCTCATTGGTGAAAAGTCCAAAGTGGTGGCGCGCTGGCACCGCGTGCCGGGCTCAGACCGCCTGCGGCCCGAGGTGGTGGAGGTGGCCGATGCCGAGCTGAAACTCTACAAGGACAAGAAGGGCGCCACCGTGGTGGATGGCCGCGTGGTGGACCCCTTCGATGCCAGCCGATCGTGGTCCATCGAGAGCTTGCGCGGGCCCGACGGCTTGCGGCGCTGGAGCGCTGCCGATGTGGTGCCCCGCGCGGGTGATGTGTTCCAGGAGCGGCTGTACTGCGTTCGTTGGGTCAAAACGGTGATGCGCAATGGCAAGCCCAAAGAAATGCGTCGTTATGCGGCGCCCGATGCTGCCGACCTGGCGCGCGAGGCCAAGGTGCTGGCCCTGCTGCGCGAACGCTTTGAGGCATGGCAGCGCGAAGGTTTCATTCCTTCCAGGGCGATTCCTGAAGGAGGCGACAAGACCGAGGAGCCTATCCGGAATCGGGGCTGGACCCACTGGCACCAAATGTTCACGCCACGGCAGTTGCTGACGCATGGTTTGCTGGCCGAGTTGGCCTTTCAGCGCGCGGGCTCGAAGGCGGCCAAAGTGGGCTGCCTGCTGGGGCTGGGGCGAATGGCGAATTGGGATTCGCGCGGCAGTGCTTGGATGTGGCACAGCTCAAACGAAAAAGGGGATCAAACCTTCAACAATCAAGCCTTGAACACACTGGTGAGTTATTCCGGGCGGGCACTTGAAAAAATTGGCCCCACTTTTCAGCTTCTTGAGGGGGCATCACCCATCACGGTTGCGAGCACTTGCAGAACGCAAGTTGTTGACGCCCGCGACCTCACCAACACCTGTGACCTGTGGATCACTGACCCGCCCTATGCTGACGCGGTCAATTACCACGAGCTTGGAGATTTTTTCCTGGCCTGGTATGACAAGCAGCTCATCCAAGCCTTCCCCGAATGGACCCCCGATGCGCGCGCCGAACTGGCCGTGCGTGGTGATGGCGACGATTTCCGCCGTTCCATGGTCGAGATCTACAAGAACCTGGCCCGCCACATGCCCGATAACGGGTTGCAGATGGTCATGTTCACGCACCAGGACCCAGCCGTCTGGGCCGACCTGGGCATGATCTTGTGGGCCGCCGGCCTCAAGGCCACCGCAGCCTGGACCATCAGCACCGAGACCGACGCGGTGGGCATCAAAAAGGGCAACTACGTGCAAGGCACCGTCTGCCTGGTGCTGCGCAAACGCGTGGCCAATGAGCCCGGCTTCTTGGACGAGGTTTACCCCTTGGTGGAAGACGAGGTGAAGCACCAGATCGCCGCCATGCAGGCACTGGACGAGGGAGGTGAGCCCAACTTCAACGATGCCGACTACCAATTGGCGGCCTACGCCGCTGCCCTGAAGGTGCTGACGCAATACGGCAACCTCGATGGCAAAGACGTGGAGCACGAGGTGTTTGCCGTGAGACCCAAAGGCGTGAAGAGCGACTTCCAGACCGTGATCGAGCGAGCCCTGGGCATTGCCTGCGACACCCTCATACCCCGCGGGCTGGACAACGCCTGGCGTGACCTGAGCCTGGTGGAGCGCTACTACCTGCGCTCGCTGGACATTGAGAGCCGAGGCGAGCGCCGCAAAGGCATGTACGAAGAGCTGGCGCGTGGCTTTGGCATCACCGACATCAAGCCCCTGCTCAAAAGCGACAAGGCCAATGGCACCCGCATGTTCACGCCCACGGGCCTGGCGGCCAGCGTGCTGGGCGCGCCAGAAGGCGCGCAGGCCAACGCCACAGGCTTGCCCGCCGCCCGGGGGCGCGCAGCGGCCTCTGGCCCGCACCCGTTTGCTGCGGCCCCGCTGCGGCACCTGATGTTTGCAGTGCGTGAAACCGCTGCGGCTGACAACAGCCCCGAGCCTGGCCGCCAGTACCTGCGTGACACCTTTGGCCAGGCCTACTGGGGCAAGCGTGAAGGCTTCGTCAACCTGCTGGAATGGCTGGCCGCCCTGGGCAATGCCCAGGGCATGGGCGAATGGGTGGCCGATTCAGAAGCCGCCCGCATGCTGGCCGGGCGCCTGCGCAACGACCACGCCTAAGGCTGTTGACCCATGTTGCAACGCCACTCCAGCCGCCTCAACCGCCTTGACCAGACGGTGCTGGCCCAGCGCCTGAACGGGGCGGTGAGCTATGACCGCATCGCGGGTTACTTTCGCTCCAGCCTGTTCGAGGTGGCGGGGGAGGCCCTGGCCAGTGTGGCTGGGCCGGTGCGCATCATCTGCAATTCAGACATTGACCCGCAAGACCTGATCACCGCTGCCGCCGCACAGGCCGCACTGCGCCGCAGTTGGTGCGCGGGCAAGCCTGAGGAGGCGCCACCGGCTGCGCTGCCACGCTACCGAGCGCTGTACGCCGCACTGACCAGCAAGAAGTTGGAGGTGCGGGTGCTGCCCGACTCGGCCTTTGGCCTGATCCACGGCAAGGCTGGCGTGCTGCGCTATGCCGACGGCAGGGCTACAGCCTTCATGGGCAGTGTGAACGAGAGCCTGTCGGCCTGGAAGCTCAACTACGAGTTGCTGTGGGAAGACGACTCCCCCGAGGGCGTTGACTGGGTCCAAGCAGAGTTTGATGCGCTGTGGAACGACGCCCGCGCTGTGGACCTGGCCTGTTGCCCGTTCATTGTGCAAGACGTGAAGCGCATCATTT
>JAGWLR010000110.1 GCA_028864885.1 Burkholderiales bacterium
TCAATTTGTCGAGCAGGGATTCGGGCCGGATCGGCTTGCTCAGGTAATCGTCCATGCCAGCGGCGAAGCAGCGTTCGGCATTGCCTTCCATGGCATTGGCGGTCAGGGCGATGATGGGCAGGCGGCGCCCGGCGCCCAGTTCGGCTTCGCGTTGGCGAATCTGGCGGGTGGCCTCGTAGCCATCCATCTCGGGCATCTGGCAATCCATCAGCACCAAATCGAACGGCAGCATATTGACCATGTTGCACGCCTCGATCCCGCTGGCCGCCACGTCCACCATACAGCCATAGCGTTGCAGCATCACGGCTGCCACCTTCTGGTTCACGGCGTTGTCGTCCACCACCAGGATCCGGCAGTTGGTGAAGGTTCGCTGGCGGCCCAGGCTGGTGTCGTGGGCTTCGAGGGCGGCTGTCAGACCATGGCGTGTGATGAAGTCCAAAGGCCAGGGTTTGGGCTTCAGGGTCGCATCCACGATGGTGCGCACATCGCGGCGGCGAATCGGGGTGCACAGGTACGCCACAAAGCCCGCCTCCTTGAAAGGCTGCGCGTCCGATTGACGCGACGACGGGCCGAGTGCAATCAGGCGGGTGTGCTTCAGAGCCGGTTCGTCTTGCAAGGCCGTGGCCAAGGTCAGGCCATCCAAGCCAGACAGGTTCAAAGCCAGAATCGCGGCATCAAAAGGATGGCCCGCATCGGCCGCGCGCTGGATCGCTTCCAGCGCATCGAACCCCGTTTCGCAAGCGGTGGGGGCGAAGCCCAGTCGCTGGAGTTCTTCTTGCAGCACTTGGCGCGTCGTAGCGTGGGGTGCAGCCAGCAGCACCCGGTGCGCAGCGTATGGGCTCAGACCTTTGACTTGATCGCTGGGGGCGTCGGTCGGTTCGCTGGCCACCGGCAAATCAAGCGTGAACGAGAAAGTGCTGCCGCGGCCGGGCTCGCTGTCGACCTCGATCCGACCGCCCATCAATTCGACCAACTGCTTGGAAATCGCCAGGCCCAGCCCTGTTCCGCCATACACCCGAGTGGTGGAGGTATCGGCCTGCGAGAACTTCTGGAACAGACGTTTGCGCTGCTCTTCTGTCAGTCCGATGCCGGTATCCGTGACACGGATGTGAAGGTGAGCGCGTTCGTCGGTGGGCGCATGCTGCGTGATCTCGATCACCACTTCACCTTCTTTGGTGAACTTGATGGCATTGCTCATCAGGTTCGAGATGACCTGGCGGATGCGACCGGGATCGCCAATGAGGTGTTCTGGCAGCCGAGGGTCCACGCGCAGGATCAGATCCAGCCCCTTCTTCTCGGCGGCCAGCAGTTGAAACTCGGTCAGGGATTCGGCTAGGGTGCGCACGCAAAACGGAATCGGCTCAATGGCCAGCTTGCCCGCTTCGATTTTCGAAAAATCCAGGATGTCGTTGATCAGGCCCAGCAGGCTTTCCGCGCTGCCACGGGCCACTTCGGCAAATTCCTTTTGCTGCGGCTTGAGGTCTGTGCCCAGCAACAGCCCCAGCATGCCGATGACTCCGTTCATCGGGGTGCGGATTTCGTGGCTCATGTTGGCCAGGAATTCGCTTTTTGACTGGCTGGCGATTTCCGCCGCCACTCGGGCTTCACGCATCCGTCGGCGCAGATCACTGTTGTAGCCGCCCACCGCCGAAAACCAGGGCAGCACGGCGCACAGCACTGCCAGATGCAACAGCTCGGCGCGCACGTTGAATCCGTCGTTGTGCATGTAAAAGCCCAACAAGGTATCGGCCGCATACAGCGCCGCGCCAAAAAAGGCGATGCGGATCATTTGCTTCATGTTCAGACGGAACATCCCGAAGGTGATCGGTACGATGTACATCATCAGGAACATGCCCCGGGCTTCGGTTTGCGAGTAGTGCACCGGGATCATGCCCACCAGGCAGCACGCCAGGATCTGTTCCTGGGTCATGCTCGGGTCCTTGAATTTCAGATTGCGGTTGCTTCGGATCAGGAAATAGAAGCTGCCGTTGACCACCACGATGGCCAGACTCATCATCCAGATCGCTTTCCACTGAACGTAGCCCAGGGTGGCCGCCAGCGAAGTCAGCACGATGGTCATGGCGTAAGTTGCCACGGCCATGAAGAAGCGGGACATGCGCAGCGCCTGCGCTTCGTCGTCACGAGGCAGGGCGCACGAGATCCGGGACAGGAAAGAGGAGGCCATGTCTGCTTTTCGACGCGTGCGCCCGTAAGTTTGATGAGGGTTTCGCAGCCGGTTTGTGCGGCATGTCACATCCAGTCGGCCTTTGTTCGTTAAGACTGCTTTAAGCGTGGCTTTCCACAATGCATCTCATCGGAGGTGCCCATGTCACGTTTCACTCAATTGACCACCCAGTTGTCGGCTGCCCTGCTGACCGGGATGATGTCGATGCTGGCCGCCGCGGCCACGCCCGAACAGTTGCTCGACGGGTATCGCAACCAGGCAGGGCGTGCTCCACAAGCTGCCCAGGGGCAAACTTTCTTTTTGACCCAGCATGGCGGGCAGTGGAGCTGTGCCAGTTGTCACGGATCACGTCCGAGCGACGAGGGCAAGCACGCCTCCACGGGCAAATTGATTCGCCCCCTGGCTCCAGCAGCCAACGCCCAGCGATTCACCGATCCTCAAAAAGTTGAGAAATGGTTCAAGCGCAACTGCAAGGATGTGCTGGAGCGCGAATGCACGGCCGCTGAGAAGGCCGATGTGTTGGCCTGGTTGCTGACGGTTCAACCCTGACATCGGAGAGTCATCATGAAACGCATCTGGATCGCCGCAGGCTTGCTTGGCATGACCCTGGCTGCCCTGTTGGGGGCACGCCTGGCCTGGGCCGATGACGACGATGATCACGAAGAGCGAGGTGGGCGGCTGGTGCTTCGGCAAGCGATGTTGCCGGCCTACCAGCAGGAATGCGCGGCCTGTCACATGGCCTATCCGCCGGGCATGTTGCCCGCAGCGTCGTGGCAGGCCTTGATGAACGGTTTGCCTCGACATTTCGGTAGCGACGCTTCGCTGGACGACGCCACGGTCAAGCAACTCAACACCTGGCTGACCGCCAACGCGGCGCCGGCTTCGGTGATGGCCAGGCCGCCGCAGGACCGGATCACACGTTCGGCGTGGTTCGTTCACAAACATGACGAGGTTTCGGCCTCGGTCTGGAAACGCCCCGCTGTCAAGAGCGCGGCCAATTGTGTGGCCTGCCATGCAGGCGCAGAACAAGGAGATTTCAATGAACACCGCGTCCGCATACCGCGCTGAAACGGCTGATGCCAGTCCGTCGCGCCGCGTCGTCGACGCCCCCACTCGGGTCTTCCACTGGTTGCTGGCTTTGTGCTTCGTCGGCGCCTATGTCACCTCGGAGGGCGAGCGTTGGCGACTGGTTCACATCACGCTGGGCTACTCGATGATCGGCCTGATGGGCTTTCGTCTGATCTGGTTCGTCATCGGGCCGCGTTCCTCGCGGCTGGGTGCCTGGCGCACTCGGTTCAAGGCATTTTTTCAGGCGGCGTCTGCCGCGCGAACCGGCTCCCTCAAATGGTCGCCGCTGCAAATGGGTCTGAATACAGTGGCCTTGGTGGGGGTCATGTCGTTCACGCTGATGGCGATCGCCTCAGGCTATGCGGTGGATCAGGAATGGTTCGGCGACGCTTTGGAAGAAGTGCATGAATTTGCCGGCAATGGCCTGCTGATGCTGGTGCTGGCACACATCGCCTTGGTGATGCTCGGCTGGGCATTGCGCTCCGGCGGCGGGTCGTGGACCCAGATGTTCACCGGCCGGGTGGTTGGGCGCGGACCGGATCTGGTTCCTCACAACCGGGTGTGGCTGGCCGTGTTGATGCTGGCAGGGGTCGTTGCATTCTGGACTTACCAGTGGCAGGGAGCCCCATCGGGCCAAGCCGATCTGGGTGGGACGCACCTGGAGCAATCACAGCCATCGCACGGCGATGACGATGACGATTGAAGCGGGCGTCACCGCTGGGTGGGCCATCGAATGCTGACCTGCAATCCGCCCAGCGTGGGGGATCGGGTGACATGGACTGAGGCGTGATGAACCTGGGCAATGCGTTGAACAATCGACCAGCCCAGACCGCTGCCGCTCTGGCCTGAACCGACCACTCTAAAGAAGCGCTCGCCCACGCGTTGCAAGTCGGCTTCGCTCATGCCGGGGCCACTGTCTTCGATCGTCAGTAACGCTGCATCGGTGGAGCCTTGCAATCGCAGCAGGATGCGAGCCGCTGGGGGGCTGTAGCGGATTGCGTTGTCGATCACGTTACGCAAGAGCACCGTCAGCAGGGTGGCGTCGCCCAAGACGGTGCAGGGCGTCGGGGCCTGAACCTCAATGTCTTGCTGCTTGGCCAGCCCCAGATGGGCCAGGTCAGACACCACGCTTTGAATCAAATCATTCAGCGACTGCGGACTCAATGCGGGCTCGGCCCCACTTTCCAGCCGTGACAAGGTCAGCAACTGCTCGACCAGACGGGTCGCGCGGTTGCATCCTTCGAGGGTGGCCTGCAAGGCATGGCGCCGTAGGGCGTCGTCGGTTTCGCCCAAGGCCACTTGAGCCTGGGTGCGGATCGCAGCGATCGGGGTTCGCAATTCATGGGCCGCATCGGCCGTGAATCGACGCTCTGATTCCATCAGCTCGTTGATGCGCCCAAACAGGCCGTTGAGTGCAGTCAGCATCGGCTGCATTTCGATCGGCGCTTGATCCAGGTTCACGGCGCCCAGGCTTTGAGCCGGTCGCTCAGCCAAGGTCTGCCCCAATCGGTGCAAGGGCTCGACCCCTTGACGCACTGCCCACCAGACCGCCAAGGCCAGGAACGGCAGGGCCATGCCCATGGGCCACAGCGTGCTGCGCAGCAGAGCCCACAAAATATCGGCTCTGGAATGAAGTTGTTCGCCCACGAACAATTGCACATCAGCCTGTTTGCCCGGCGTGGTGAACACGCGCCACGTATCTCCATCGAGTGTCACGGTTTGAAAGACCGGGGCAGACGAGGCCGATGCCAAAGGCTGGCTGGGCGCATTGGCCGAATGGCTGATCAGCCGACCGTGGTGGTAGACCTGAAACGTCACTTTGGGTGCATACCGGTGCAGGCTGGGCGCATCGGCATGTTCGTCTTCTGCAATCTCGTCCAGGTTCAGTGTGGTCAACAAGGCAGCAACTTGAGCCAGGTGACCATCCAGCAATTCATCCAGCTCGTGACGCGTGTCAAACCACGTGTAGGCCGCCGTGATCATCCACACCACTGCCACCACGCTCATGAGCAGCGCCAGCAAGCGGCCTTGTAGGGATCGGGCGTGCTTCATCGGGCCGGTGCTGCCTCGCGCATCAGCATGTAGCCCACGCCGCGAACGGTTTGAATCAGTCCTGAGCCGAGCTTCTTGCGCAGGTGATGGATGTGTACTTCTACGGCATTGCTGTCGACCTCTTGCCCCCAGCTGTACAGATGCTGCTCGAGTTGTTCGCGCGATAGCACCCGCCCAGCATTCAGCATCAAGGCATGCAGCAAGTCGAACTCGCGTGTGGACAACGCCACCGCTTGACCGCCTTGTGTGACGGCCCGGGCGGCGGTGTCCATCACCACATCCTGGGCTTGCAGACATTCTTGAGGCTGCCCATGGGCGCGACGTATGTGCGCCCGCAGACGTGCAGCCAGTTCATCCAGATCGACCGGTTTGACCACGTAGTCGTCGGCCCCCACATTGAGGCCTTTGACCCGATCAGCCACTGCATCCCGGGCGGTCAGCACCACCACCGGCAGGTGCAGGCCCTCAGCACGGATACGTGACAAGACCGTCATGCCATCGCGTAACGGCAAGCCCCAATCGAGCACCGCTGCGGCATAGGATTGGGCGCGCAATTCTCGTTCGGCCGCTTCGCCGTCGCGAACCCAGTCCACCTGAAAGCCGTGCTGGCGCAAGCCTGCCTTCAGCCCGTCGCCGAGCAAAGGGTCGTCTTCAGCCAGGAGGATGCGCATGCGTTCTATTCTGGCTCAGATTCATTCCAGACTAAAACTGAGGGTTGTCACCAAATTGTAGGGGTTCTGACGCTAGGCTTAGACACCGGAGCAGGCCATCGGAGTGCGTATGAATGATTTAGATTTGCCAGTGTCGACGCAAACTGTGTTCCAGCGAACCGAAAGAGGGCAGGTCGAAGTCCTGGCCCGTCGATTGCCCCTGTCGCCCATTGAGCGGCGGCTGCTGCAGATGATGACGGGCCACACTCAACTGGGTGATTTGCTGGCCTTGCTCGGCGAGGCAGCCGTGCCCGTGCCGGCGGTTCATCATCTGCTGAACAAACATCTGATCTGCGCCGTCGAGATGAGCTCCCCCCTGCCATCTGGCTTCAGGCCATTTGAGGTGCCAGTTCGCTCCGCTTCGTGGTCGATGGGATCGCACTGCGCTTGACGGCGTGGGATCCTTGTCGTTTGATTTTGAAGAAGGTCATTGCCTGCTGCAGGTACTCGGCCTGACTGCTCAATTCTTCTGCCGTGGCGGCCAACTCTTCTGAGCTGGAAGCGTTTTGCTGCGTCACTTCGCTGAGCTGATTGATGGCCGAGTTGATCTGCGAGACACCAGAAGATTGCTCATCTGAAGCGGCGGAAATTTCTTGAACCAGATTGGCGGTGCGCTGGATGTTGGGCAGCATCTGCTCCAACAGTTTGCCTGCCCGCACCGCTTGTTCCACGCTGCTGTCGGCCACTTCGCTGATGTCTTTGGCGGCCTCTTGACTGCGCTCAGCCAGCTTGCGCACTTCGTCGGCGACCACAGCAAAGCCCAGCCCATGTTCTCCTGCCCGGGCGGCTTCGATGGCGGCGTTCAAGGCCAGCAGATTGGTTTGATAGGCAATGTCGTCGATGATGCTGATTTTGGCAGCGATCTGCTTCATGGCTTCCACCGTGGCTTTGACCGCCTCACCACCTTCCAACGAATCGGAGGCGGTCTGAGTGGCCATTGAGTTGGTGACACGGGCGTTGTCTGAATTCTGCGCAATGGAGGCGGCCATCTCTTCAATCGAGGCGCTGCATTCTTCAACGCCGGAGGCCTGCTCGCTAGAGGCATGCGACAACGATTGCGCGGTGGCATTGACCTCTTCGGAGGCACTGGCAAGCGACTCGGCATTACTGTTCACCTCGGCCACGACTTCAGACAGCTTGCGGACCATGTTTTGCATGGCCTGCAGCAGCCGCCCCGTCTCGTCCTGCGAGCGCACCTCCACCTCGACTGTCAGATCCCCCTCGGCCAGTTTGTTGGCCACGGCCACGGCTTCTCCCAGGGGTTGGGTGATGCTGCGGGTGACCCACGCGGCTACTGCCCCGGCCAGCACAAAAGCCAGCGCCGTCAGGCTCAACACGGTGCGCAGCGCTTGCTGGTACTGCACTTCAGCGGCTTGGCTGTCTTGCGTCATCAACTCGCCCTGGTAATCAGCCAGGCTTTGCACCACGCTGGTGTAGGTCTTGAGCACGGGTTGCAGTTCGCCCAACAAATAGTGGGCTGCTTCGGTGCGCTTGCCTTCGTTGACCATGGCCAGCACACGATCCTGGCCGGCAATGAAGGTGGCGCGGTTGTCCTTGATTTTTTGCAGAATCGCCCGGCCTTTTTCTGAACGAATCGTTTTGTCGATCAAAGCCACCTGCTCCCCGATGAGCTTGCGGGATTCGTAGATGCTGTTTTGCTGCTCGCGGACTTGCTGCGGGTCTTCAGTCAGGATGGCATTGCGCATGTAGCGTGCAATGTTGTTGACCGCCATGTTGATCTTGTTGGCGGTCACGACCTTGGCATAGCGATCGTTCACCAAAAAGTTCATTTCTTCGTTCATCTGTGACATCCGGGTGATGCCCAAATAGGCAACGGCCAGAAGCAGCAGGCCGATCAAACCAAACCCCAGTGTCAGGCGCATCCCGATGCGCATGTTTTTGAACATGGTCAACTCCAGCGTTGCGTTATGAGATAAGGCGATATCGTCTGTAGGGTCTTTGGTTCAATGCACCACCCGTGCAAATTGCACTGACTTGGTGCTTTTAAGATGCCTTTGCCGTACATCAAACGAAAAGGTGTCGGAAGGACTGCTGGCGTGTGTCAGGCAAGCCTTGGGGGGAACGTCAGGCCGACGACAATCAGCACCTTGTTCAGGACGTCATGGGGGAAAATCAGCACATGTCTTTGTCATCCGAAGCCATTCAAAACGGCGCCCGTGAGTTGGCTCGTCGTCGACGTGATGGTTTGCATGGCCCCGCCCTCGATGCGGCGTGTCGCCCTCAATCGCTGGCGGATGCTTTGGCGATCCAGGCGGCCGTGAGTGATCACTTGGGGGATGAGGTGGGCGGCTGGAAATGCGGCCTGCCCTCAGAAGATCGCATCGTGGTCGCACCGATTTACCAGCGCACCATTCACACCTCAACAGCTTGCCCCGTCTGGGCTGCTCAGGGAGCCGTGCGGGTCGAACCCGAGTTGGCTTTCTTGTTCGGGCGGGATCTGCCGCTGTCAGATCGGCCGTTCGAGGTGGCTGATCTGGCGGCCGCCGTGTCTACGGTCAGATTGGCGCTGGAGCTGATCGACAGTCGATACGACGAGGGCGCAGAACTGACCTTTGCAGATCGGCTGGCCGATGGGCTGGTCAACCAGGGTTTGTGGCTCGGGCCCGAGTTGCCCTGGGCTGAAGCATGCGGGGCGTCGAGTTTCGATGTGCAGTGGGGCGTGGTGGACCAGCCCGCGGTGACGCTACCGGGCCGCCATCCCAGCGACAATCCGGTGGCGCCTTTGCTGTGGCTGGCCAACCATTTTCGGCAGTCAGGGCGTCAGATCCGGGCTGGCCAGGCCGTGATCACAGGCTCGTATGCCGGTACATTTGCCTGCCCGGTCGGGCCTGATTTGTCATTCCGTTATGGTGTCTGGACACCGTTTTCATTGCGCTTTCACGCGCGTTCTTGCTGAAGTCTGGAGTGGTTTTGGAGGCGTTTCTGATCTCGACCGGTTTGGTCGCTTTGGGTGAAATGGGAGACAAGACGCAACTGTTGGCCTTGCTGCTGGCCACGCGGTTCAAGCGTCCCATCCCCATCATTTTGGGTATTTTGGTGGCCACTCTGGCCAACCATGCGTTTGCGGGCGCGGTGGGCAATTGGGTCGCCGAAGTCATTGGCCCGGTCTGGTTGCGCTGGGTGGTCGGGGTGTCCTTTCTGGGCATGGCCATCTGGACCCTGATTCCCGATGAAATCGAAGACGACCTGGAGGCTGGCAAGCACGCGCTGGGGGTGTTTGGCACCACGGTGCTGACCTTCTTCCTGGCAGAGATGGGCGACAAGACCCAATTGGTGACCGTCGCCTTGGCGGCTCGCTACCAGGATCTGCTGCATGTGGTGGCTGGCACCACCCTGGGCATGATGTTGGCTGATGTGCCTGCGGTGTTTGTCGGCGACTGGCTGGTCCGCAAGGTGTCGCTCAAGTGGGTGCATGGCATTGCCGCGGCGCTGTTCGCGGTGATGGGGGTGATGGCTCTGTTGAACGTGGGGCACGCCTTCGGTTAATTGGCCTGCGCGTTGAACGTGCCACTGAGTAACTCGGTCAGCCGCGCAACGCCCATGCGGAAGCCGCAGGCTTGCGGGTGGCCCCCGCCGTCCATGGATTCGGCCAGGGGGATGGCATTGAAGCTGCGAACCGCCCGCAGGCTGACCTTCACGATGTTGTCTTTGGACACCGTCCATAGCAGGGCGAAGCTGCCACATTGCTCGGCCAGGATGTTGCCTACCTCGCTGGTGAAGGCGCCAGGGCAATT
>JAGWLR010000180.1 GCA_028864885.1 Burkholderiales bacterium
TTTGTGTGCAGATCAATCAGGCTGGTTTCGATGACATGAATATCCTGATCGACGCCCAGCACACCAGCCGCCTCTGCCATCTCGTGTAGAGCCAGCATGACGCCAGCGCAAATCGCGTCCAGGTCTTCAAACGCTTCGGCTTTGGTCAAGACGCTGATGGTCATGCTTTAGCCTTTCTCGAATCCCACCATTCCAGATAGGCGGCCTTGAGTGCATCTGCTGCGCGGGTTTTGTGCTTTTGCTCGATGACCCGGATGTAGGCGCGGCGATCTTCGCTTGCTGGGATGCCTTTGAGGTTTGCGAGATGAAGTGGGAGCGACTGCATAAACATGCGGTGCTGACATTCCTCGCAATTCGCGTGATACAGCCCTGAACCAGGGTTGGTTGCGGCTTTGGTGCAGGCTTCGCAGGTCATGCCGTCACCTCATATTCAGGAGCCGAAAACCTGACACCGTTCTCGATGCCCCATGCATAGACGTACTCAAGCAATTCAGCGCACTCTCTGACGGTCAGGTGCGAGGTGCGGCGAAACACAACATCCACCCCATGCCCATCAATAGCCGGGAGAATCTCGACTGATTCACCACGGGCGCGAAGCCATCCAGCGGTCAGAAGTCGCTTCCATGTATCAATGTCTCGATGCTTTCCGGCCCATTGAATTTGCTTGGAGATGTCAGAGAGAGTCGCGTGCAATTTGGCGTTTTGCTCTGCGCTGCGGGTCTTCTCTTTGACCTCGACCACGTACTGATGACCGGCCACCAGGAACGGCTTGAGCTTCTGGTAAAAGTCGTTGAAAACCGCGTTCCCTTGCTGGGCGTTGTGCAGGATGGCTTTCATTTCCCCATCCCCCGCAAGTAATGAATGATGGCGATGGTCTGCAAACACCCGACAATCCAGCCAGCCACAAAAATGATGGTTTCGTTGCTTGGGATCACAGCATTTCCTTTGTGATGATTCCGGCCTTGAATGCTTCGGCTACTGCCTGGGCATAGGTACGGGCTTCGAGCTTGAGCATGGCGGTGCGAAGACGTGATGCAACCGTGTTGACAGGTTCACCGGAGGCTTCTGCGATGGCTTCAACACTGCGGCCACGGGCGACCCCGACCAGGGCATTGAGTTGGTCTGGTGTGATTGGATTCATGCAGCCTCCGCCAATTCAAAAATGGAACGAGGCCCGGTTATTTCCATCTTTGGATATTGGTTTACCCAAACTTGAACAAAGTAACCGTCCTTATCAATCGCCTGCTCTTGAACCTTGATCTTCGATGGCGGCAAGATTCCGAGTTTCTTGCGTCGGTCTTTGACGGCTGAAGCAGTCCTACCGATCTTCTCGCCGATATAGGTGGTGCTTCGCCCCTCGCTCACCATTTGCTTCATGGCTTCGTCTTCTGCAGGGGTCCACATACCCTTTGCGGACCATCCCTTGTAAGGAGACTTGATACCCAAAGCAATTGCCTTGCTATAGACCGATTTCAAGCTGCGGCCTAGCTCATCCGAGATTTCCTGAGCGAATCTGGCGTTTGCATATCCGCTGCGCAAAACCTCGATTTCGTGCTCAGACCACCGGTTCGAGTTCTCTTTTTTCTTGCGCTTCTTGGTCATGTCAGATCCCCGGTAATCCGAAGCGCCCAGTCGATAACTTCCGGCGCATAGTCAACCCCGGCTTTCCATTCATCCAAAATGATGTGAGCCCTTGCCCTTTTGCGCCATGTGCCATTTGCCCAGCAATAACGTGAAAAGAGATTCATGCTTGTTTCTCCATCTCATGCTTCAAAGCCTTGCGCCAGAACTCGCGCTGAAACCTGGACAGACTCTTGTCGCCCTCTAACTCGCGTTGCCGAAG
>JAGWLR010000111.1 GCA_028864885.1 Burkholderiales bacterium
ATGTCTGTGCCGTCCTTGAAAACCACGGTGATCTGCGACAGACCGTAGAGAGACAGCGAACGCGTCGTCTCCAGCCCTGGCAAACCGGCCATCACGGTTTCAATCGGATAGGTGATCCGTTGCTCGGTCTCCAGCGGTGAATAACCTGGCGCCTGCGTGTTGATCTGCACCTGCACGTTGGTGATGTCAGGCACGGCGTCAATGGGAAGTTTTTGGTAGCTGAAGATACCCAGGGCAGACATGCCTAGGACAGCCAGCAGGACCAGCCATCGCTGCTCGATGGCAAAGCGGATGATGCGTTCAAACATGGTTTGTCCTTTGGCTCAGTCGTCGTGTTCAGCCGAGGCCTTGCCGAGTTCGGCTTTGATGACAAAGCTGTTGGTCGATGCGTATCGATCTCCTGCCTTCAATCCGCTGAGGACTTCTGTGCGCTGGCCATCCGCGCGGCCGGTCTTGACTGTCTGGGCCTTGAATCCTTCGGATACAGCCACAAACACCACCTCGCGGCCTTCCACGGTTTGAACGGCACTGGACGCGACGGTCACTGGAGCGTCCACTTCGCCAGAGGTGATTTCGACGTTGACCAACAAGCCAGGTCGCCAAGCCATCTTGGGATTGGACAGCACAACCCGAGCCGTCGCGGCGCGGGTTTGTTCGCCAATCAGGGCGCCCACATAGGAGATGGTCCCTGCGGTCGTCTGTTCAAAGCTGCTGGCATGCACCGTGACCTTCTCTCCAACCCGCACGAGCGGCAGATCCTTGGCCGGTACGCTGATTTCGGCCCACACGACAGACAGGTCCGAGATCATGAAGACAGGCGTGTCTTCCTTGACCGCTTCGCCCAGAGCCAAGTGTTTCTCCACCACCATCGCATCAAACGGGGCACGCAACTCGTATCGGTTGAGGTCGACAGAGGCCGGTGATGCGCCCAGGGCTTTGAGCTTCTGCGTGGCATTGGCCGTGGCAATCTCGGCCTCTCTCAACGCTTGCTGCGCTTGCAGATAGTCCATCTCCGGCGAGATCTTGTCCTCGAACAGTTTCTTTTCTCGCTCATACGTTGTCTTGGCCAAGCTCTGTCGTTTTTGAGCCGATTGCAACTCGCTTCGCAGATCCGACAGAGCTGGGCTGGAAATGGTGGCCAGCAACTGACCTTTCTTGACTGCCTGTCCAAGGTTGACCGCCACGCTTTCAACAACACCGGCAAAGCGAGGCACCACGCGAGCCGTGCGGTCCTCATTGAAGCGGATTTCGCCGGGCATCAGCACGGTGGTGCGGATTCGTCCTTCGCTGGCTTGCGTCACGACGATTCCGGCTGCCTTGATTTGTTCGGCTGTCAGGGCAACAGGTGCTGACTCGCCCGCGCGACCTGGGGACTTGTCGTCCTTGTGCTCCTTCTCATCCTTTGCTCCCTTGACCTCATCCCGCTCCTGCTTTTCGCGCGCTTCCTCGGACATGGACTGGGTCTTGTTGTCACCTCTGAGCACCAAGACTCCAGAGACCAGCCCCAACAGCACGATGAGGGCCATGGCGACAAGTTGGGCGCGGCTGATGCGTCCAGCCTGACGTTGAAGTGGGGTATTCATTTTTCTGCTTTCTCGGGGCTGGATTCGATGGCATTGGGCGTGACGGTGAGGTCGTCTGAGCCCAGCAAGCGGTCGATGTCGGCGGCGGCGCGATGCAAATCACCCAGTGCTCGCAGGTACTGGGTACGGGCTTGCAGCAAGGTCCTTTGTGCATCCAGCATGTCCAGGAAACTGAACTTGCCCAGCTCGAACCCGGTCACGGCAGCCTGCCAGGCGCTTTGGGCCCCAGGCAAGACGTCTTGCTGAAGTGTCTGGACTTCTGCTCGGGCAGATTGAATGTGCTCGCTGAGTTCGCTCCATCGAGTCTCCACCTGGAACTGTGCCGCTGCCAGATCCGCCTGGGCCTTGTCCTGAAGACGCAGTGCTTGCAACACATTGCCTTGATTGGTATCCCACACAGGCAATGGCAAAGCCAGGCCGATGACTGCCTGATTGCGGCCCAGTTCCTGTGCATGCTTCGTGCCGAGGGTGACGGTCAGGTCCGGAACGCGTTTGGCTTGCTCCAGATCCGCCAGAGAGCGACGTCGGTCCACCTCCAGCCGGGCCTGCTTGAGCAAGGGGGCATCACTCAGGCGTTGCGCCTGCGCCTTCATGAAGGACGGTGTGAACGCTTCTGAGGCTTGAACGGCTGTCTGCCAGTTGATTGGCAAGAGACTGGTGGCTGGCCTGCCCAGCAAGCTACTCAAGCGTTGCTGTGCCACGCGCGCATCGCCTTGTGCCTGCACGAGTTCCAGGCGCGTTGAGGACTGTGCCACCTTGGCACGGGTTTCTTCAACCGGCGACACCTTGCCGGCCTGCACCCGCTTCACAACGGCTTCAACCGCGCGGGTAGCCAGATCGTTGGATGCTTGTGCCAGGCGCACACGCTCCTGCCCAATGGCCAGTGCAAAGAAGGCCTCCGTGACATCGGCACGCACCTGCGCACGTCGGGCCTGCAGATCTACGGCGGATTGAGCCTGCGACAACTGCGCGGCAGAAATGCGCGCTGCCCGTTTGCCGCCCAATTCAATGGGTTGAGCCAACTGGACAGTGGTCGTGCGGGTCTCGGGCCGAGTGTCCTCGACCAACGCCTGCAGCTCTGGATTGGGATAGGCTTTGGCCTGCATGACCGCCCCTTCGCTGGCTTGCAATTCGCGCTCGGCTGCCTGCAAATCGGGGCTGTGCTGCCATGCCAGGGTGATCGCTTCGATCAGCGACATGCCTGATGATGGCGTTGCGCTGCCCACCTGGTCTGCATGATGCGCCCATGGTGCTTGGGAAGATTGCGAATAGGCGTCGCTGCAATAGCCCGCCATCGTCAGGGTTGCCAGTGCCGTCAGGGGCACCCATAGCTTTTGCATCGGATTCTCCGGGTTGTGGATACAACAGGGATGAATTCGACGAGTAGCAGCGCGCCCTCAGTCACGTCGCCCAGCTCAAACCTTCAGGTAGAGACAGCCTCGCCGAATCAGAGCGAGGCAGGCCAGTTGGGCCGCTCGATCCGAGTCGGATCTGTCTGTGCGTAGGCCCAGGGAGCCACAGGGCTGAGTTGCTGGCCAACCGTCGCTGGCGGAACCACATTGACACAGGTTGGCAGCAAATGAGCGCCACAAAGGTGACCACCGCAACCGCAGTCGCGATCTGCTTGCTGCTTGCCTTTGACCAAGTGCTTGGATGCACCGCCATCCTGATGCAAGCGCAGATGATGGCCGAAGTGCTGCACTTGAGCGCCTTGTTCATCATCCTGGCAATAGTTCGATGCCACCGCCCAACTGAGTTGAAGCGGCAGCACGATCATCAAGAGGATGGCAATCCAGCGGCGCATGGCGTTGAGTATATGAGGAAGGTGTCGTTCTATCTTTGGTGACTCAGGCTGCGGTCCTGGCTTGAAGCAAACGCAAACCATTGGCCACCACCAGCAAACTGGCGCCCATGTCGGCGAACACCGCCATCCACATGGAGGCATGGCCAAACACGGCCAAGACCAGGAAGACGGCTTTGATGCCCAGAGCCAGCGAGATGTTTTGCCACAGCACGGCATGGGTCTGGCGTGACAAGCGGATCAACTCAGGGATGCGACGCAGGTCGTCGTTCATGATGACCACATCGGCCGCTTCCATGGCCGTGTCGGTGCCAGCACCACCCATGGCGATGCCAATGTCGGCTTTGGCCAGCGCAGGTGCGTCGTTGATACCGTCTCCGGTCATGGCGCTCAGGCCATGCTGCTCACGCAGATTCTCAATGGCTTGCAGCTTGTCTTGCGGCAGCAAGTTCCCTCTGGCTTCC
Organism: Burkholderiales bacterium; assembly: GCA_028864885.1. Taxonomy (GTDB): domain Bacteria; phylum Pseudomonadota; class Gammaproteobacteria; order Burkholderiales; family Burkholderiaceae_C; genus Aquabacterium. The sequence goes on from JAGWLR010000111.1 coordinate 3,849, forward strand.
TCAATGCCAGCCTGGGTCGCGATGGTCTGGGCGGTGGCACTGTTGTCGCCCGTCAGCATGACCGCACGCACCCCCATGGCTTTCAACTCGGCCACGGCCTGACGTGAAGAGTCCTTGATGGTATCGGCGACGGCAAACAAAGCCAGCACCCCCTGGTCGCTGGCCAGCAAGGTCACACTGCGACCCGCCTGCTCCTGGGAGAGCAGCTTGGCCTCCAAATCGGTGCTGCACTGCCGACGCTCTTCGATCAACCGATGGTTGCCTAACACATAGGTCACGCCTTGGCGCCTGGCGCGCACGCCTCGGCCGGGCAATGCTTCAAAGCTATCCCAATCCACAGCGGCCAACGTCTCGCTGGCCAGGCCTCTGGCGATGGCCTGGGACACCGGATGGTCCGAACGAGTGGCCAGGCTGGCAGCCAACTGGGCGATGAGTTCGCGGTCGCCCTGAAGTGCCTCCCAAACCACCAGCTTAGGCTTGCCCTCTGTGATGGTGCCCGTCTTGTCCAGCGCGATCACACGCAGTTTGCGGGCTTCCTCCAGGTAGGTGCCGCCCTTGATCAGGATGCCTCTGCGCGCGGCCGATGCCAGTGCGCTGACCACAGTCACCGGCGTGGAGATCACCAGGGCGCAGGGGCAGGCAATGACCAGCAAGACCAGGGCTTTGTAAAGCGATTGCATCCACGTCAAGCCCATCAGCCAGGGCGTGAGCATGGCCACGGCCAACGCAATCCCGAAAACAGCCGGGGTGTACACCGCCGCAAAGCGATCGACAAAGCGCTGGGTGGGCGCCTGGGTGCTCTGGGCTTCCTCGACCGCATGGATGATCCGCGACAAAGTGGTGTCCGACGCGACGGCCGTAACCTGAAAGGTCAACTCCCCGGTCTCATTGATGGTGCCGGCAAACACGGGGTCACCCACGCCTTTGTCAACGGGAATGCTCTCTCCGGTGACTGGGGCCTGGTTGACGGCGCTGCTGCCCTGGGTGACGGTGCCGTCTAAAGGTACGCGCTCACCGGGGCGAATGCGCACCAAGCTACCCAACGCGATCTGATCCACAGCGACCGCAGAGCATTGGCCATCGGCTTGTTGGAGCATGGCCTCCTGAGGAGACAGATCCAGCAGGCCCTTGATGGCATTGCGGGCTTTGTCCACAGATTTGGCTTCAATCAACTCGGCGATGGCATACAGCGCCATCACCATGGCCGCTTCGGGCCACTGGCCAATGACGAAGGCACCAGACACCGCCACGGTCATCAAGGCATTGATGTTGAGTTTGCCCTGTGCCAAAGCCGACAAACCCTTGCGATAGATGTCCAGTCCTGCCAAGGCGATGGCGCCAGCGGCAACTGCCAGCCCCAGAGCCTTGAACAAGGAGGTATCCGGCGCGAAAAAGCCAATGCCCTCGGCCAGGACAGCCAAGCCCAGCGCAAGGATCAGCCTTTTCCAGCCATCGCCATTTTCATGTGAGTGCTCACGGTCATGGTCGTGTCCGACATGGTCGCCAACCGCGCCGGCACCCGCAGCACTGACCGTGGGCAGCGGTTGGGGATCGAATCCTGCCTTGCGGATCGCCTCCAAGGCCAGCGACAAGGCTTGGTCTGAAGCGCTGATCCCCAATGTCCGGGCTCCGAGCTGAAACCGCAGGGCTTTGATGCCCGCAATTGCATCCAGAGCGCGACGGATCTCCGACTCTTCGGCCGAGCAGTCCATGGTGGCGATCCGAAATGTCTCCCATCCCCCAGCCGGCTGCGGGGTTGGCAACGCAATCGGGGTGGTCGATCCGGAGCATCCGCACCCATGGTTCTCGCAGGCAGCGGCGCTGGATGTGTTGGTCAAGGGGGGAGGTGGCGTCGTCATCCTCTGTATTGGAAACCCTGTAGTAGGTGTAGAGTCAAGTTGATTCGACGCAATGCCATTTTTGACCGTTTTACCAGCAGGAGTGCGCCATGAAAATCGGTGACCTATCCGTCCAGGCCGGCATGCCCGTGGAGACGATTCGCTTCTACGAACGAGAAGGTCTACTGCCCGTGCCCGCTCGCACCGCAGGGAACTACCGCATTTACGACGCCCAACACGTTGAACGCCTGGCCTTCATCCGGCATTGCCGCTCGCTGGACATGGCTCTCGACGAGATCCGGGTGCTACTGGCACTGAAAGAAGCTCCCAACGAGAGTTGTGAAGCGGTCAACCAGGTGCTGGATGAACACATCGAGCATGTCGCGCAGAGAATCCGTGAGTTGAAGGCCCTGCAAAAGCAGTTGGTTGCGTTGCGATCTCAGTGTGCCCAGGCCCGGGACGTGGCGCACTGCGGCATCCTCGAAGGGCTTGGCAAAGGCTCGCTGACCACACAGAAGCATGCCCATGGACACATGTCGCCGACGCATGGGCGCCGCTGTTGATACAAGAAGACTTGCTCGCGGAACAGTACTCCAGAACATCCAAACGGCTCGTACCGTTCAGCGCCAACTTATGTTCGCTTGCAATTGCCTTTCCGGCAGCCCATTCCACCGCGCGTGCCATCAACACTTGAACGCCTTGGCACCTTTGAAACGCATCAACGCAAATGGCCTCGATAGAACGAACAGCCTATCCACGGTTCAAACGAACACCTTTGCCCAAGGAGCTCGACAGCCTGTATACCCCGAGTGTCGAGGAAATAGCTTTTTCTCGTAGCTGCGCTCGAAAAGCACAACCTCGATTCGGCCTCCTGTTGCTGCTGAAGACCTTTCAGCGCCTTGGATATTTTCCTGCAATCGAGGACATACCAGCTCCCGTCGTCCAACATGTACGCCAAGTTGGCGGGTTTGCTGCAGATTTGTCACCCGCCTATGAAGAGCCACGCACGCTGTATCGACATCACGAAGCAATCCGTGGACGCTTAGGGGTCAGGATCTGGAGCGAGCAAGGATCGCAGGTAGCATCCAAGGCAATCGCTTCGGCAGCTGCTGTCATGGACAACCCTGCTGATTTGATCAACGTGGCCATCGAGGAACTCGTTCACCATCGCATTGAGTTGCCGGCTTTCAGCACGCTGGACCGGCTATCTGGTCGGATCCGAACGCAGGTCAACGAAGGATTCTTTGCCTCAGTCATGGAGCGCCTAGTCAATGACGAGAAGGTGCGATTGGATGCGCTGCTTGACGCGGGGGACACACCGCAAAAAAAGAGTTTGTTTCACGCCCTCAAGCAGTTGCCAAAACGCTCCTCACTGGAAAACCTCCAAGATTTGCTTGACCACATCATCAAGCTATCGGAGATGGTTGGCGCAGATCATCATCTTGAGCGCATACCCCACGTCAAAATCAAGCATTTTGCGGCCGAGGCCAAAGCACTGGATGCCGCTGAGTTGAAGAAGTTTTCTGCGCCAAAGCGGTATGTTTTGCTGTTGAGCATGATCCATCGGGCCCGCGTCAAGGCTCGAGATGATCTGGCGGACATGTTCATCAAACGCATGAGCCACATTCACAGGCGCGGCAAAGATGAGTTGGAACGCCAACGCCTCCGTTACCGACAAAAGACTGAGCATTTGGTCGCCACGCTGGCCGACGTCATTGATGTGCTGGAAACCCAGTCCAACGACAGGTTGGCTGGCAAAAATATTCGCAATCTCTTGATCCACAGAGGTGGCTCACAAGCTTTGCAGGACGACTGCGCTGCGATCAATGCGTTCAGCGGGGACAACTACTTTCCACTGTTGTGGCGCTTTTACCGTAGCCATCGCCCTTCATTGTTTCGCATGGTCCGCCTGCTGGCCATGAGTTCAACCAGCGAGGACAAGTCGCTGATGGATGCTCTGGGCATCTTGCTTGAACATGAAAATCGCAGGGCAGCCTGGATCGATGATGCCGTTGATTTTTCTTTCTCCAATGAGCGTTGGAAGAAGACGGTTCTGACCAAGACCGATGACGGCGAGCGCATTCATCGGCAACATTTCGAGGTGTGCGTGTTCTCTGCCTTGGCCGCAGAGATCAAGTCAGGAGACGTTTCGATCAAAGGGTCAGAAACATACGCCGACTATCGCGATCAGCTCCTGAGTTGGGAAGAGTGTGCGCCAATGGTTGCACCGTACTGCCAGCAATTGGGATTTCCTGGTGAGTCGCAGGACTTCGTCACCAATCTGTGCGACTGGTTGACGCTGACTGCCGAGAAGGTGGATACGGGCTTTCCTGAGAACAAAGCCCTCGTCATTGACGACAGTGGCCAGCCAGTTCTCAAACGTCACGTTGCAAAAGAGCCGACTCCCTCGGCTCGTGCTCTGGAATCCACCGTTCTTGACCGCCTCAAAGAGCGCAACGTCATTGATGTGCTGTGCAATGTCGCTCATTGGACGGGGTGGAACCGACACTTTGGTCCGCTGTCCGGATCCGACCCCAAAATCGACAATCCAGGCGAGCGGTATATCCTGACCGCCTTCACATACGGTTGCAACCTAGGCCCAGCGCAGGCGTCCAGGCATTTGCGCGGCGCTGTGACACCGCACATGCTGTCCTTCATCAACCGGCGTCATGCCAACGCCGATAAGTTGAACGCAGCCCTCAAGGACATCATCAATCGCTACCATGCGTTTGAATTGCCTAAAGTTTGGGGTGACGGCAAAACTGCGGCCGCCGATGGCACGAAGTTCGATATGTACGACCAGAACCTTCTGGCCGAGTACCACATTCGCTATGGGGGCTACGGTGGCATTGCTTATCACCATGTAGCCGACACCTATGTTGCACTGTTCAGTCACTTCATTCCATGTGGCGTATGGGAAGCCGTCTACATCATTGAAGGTTTGTTGCAGAACCACTCCGACATCCAACCCGATACCGTTCATGCAGATACGCAAGGACAGTCCGCACCGGTGTTTGCGTTGGCATACCTGCTCGGGATCAAACTGATGCCTCGGATTCGAAACTGGCATGACTTGGTGTTTTTCCGCCCCAGCAAAGAGACTGCCTATCAGCACATTGATTCGCTGTTCACCGATGTGATCGATTGGAGCCTGATCGAGACCCATTGGAAGGATCTGTTTCGTGTTGTTCTATCGATCAAGGCGGGCAAAATCTCGTCGTCTACGCTGCTGCGCAAGCTGGGAAACTACAGCCGGAAAAATCGCCTGTACCAAGCATTTCGCGAGCTGGGCCGAGTTGTACGAACCGCCTTTCTGTTGCGATACATCTCCGACATGGAGTTGCGCGAACAAATCACAGCGACCACCAACAAGGTTGAGGCCTATAACGGGTTCTCGAAATGGCTGTTCTTTGGTGGGGAGGGTGTCATCGCAGACAACGATCCCGAGGAGCAGGAAAAAATCATCAAGTACAACGACCTGGTTGCCAATGCAGTCATTTTCCACAATGTGGTTGATCAGACACGAATCATCCGACAACTCAAGCAAGAGGGCGTCGAAGTGAAGCGGGAAGATGTGGCCACACTCAGTCCCTACATCACCAGCCATATCAAGCGTTTTGGAGACTACATCATCGACTCTGATGCAATCCCAGATCCACTGGATACGTCACTGCAAATTTAAAGAGCTCAAGGTCAGCAAGGGCACGCTAAGTCCTGTTTTTGCACGTATGTCGGCTGTACCCCATCAAGGTCAACCTCAAGTCAGCGCTGTTCACCTACGAGATCGACGATGCAGCGCTGCAGCGCGCGCAGATGATGGATGGCAAGCTGCTGCTGGTGACCAATGTGACGGACCTCAGCGCGCAACAGATCGTCCAGCGTTACAA
>JAGWLR010000112.1 GCA_028864885.1 Burkholderiales bacterium
CGACGCTTGCCAACGCACAGGGCAAGTCAGATTGGCGAGTTGCTGCCGCATCGCTGGGTACCTGCGGCGGCCTGATCTCGGCCAGTTGCTGGGCTGTCAACATGCGTTCGCCGGACGCTTACAACTCATCGTAAAAGACAGACTTCGCTTCCTCGAAGGAAACTTGATGCTTTTTGAGGTTTGCGGCAGCCTTTGGCGGATCCCATTCGAATTAAATCATACATACATTGTATGTATGATTATTTGGTGGTCAAGTGCGCCGTTTTGGGGAGCCTAACACCTGGTTAACCGGCGCCGGAAGCCGAAGGCTGGAGGAGTTCCTGATCTTGCTGCCCGGATCGGACTCGACCGAGTCAGTGGTGGTGGCTGAGCGTTTGCGGGCGCAGGTGGCGGCCTTGGTGTCCACGTCGTCCAAGGGGCCGGTGCCGGTCACGATGACGTTTGGCTTGGCCTTGATGAATCCGGGGGAGTCTGGTGAGCAATTGATTGCGCGGGCGGACCAGGCCCTTTATGAGGGCAAGCAAGCCGGGCGCAACCGTGTGATCGTGGCGTAAACCCCTTGTAAGGAACCCATTTCGCCTTGTTGGCCTTTGGGGTAGCCGCTATACTCCCCACACTCTTTCGAGGAGCGTTGCAAGGCCCACCTGCCCATACGGTGGCCCCAGGCTCGAAAGACTTCTCTTGATTGCAACGGCGCTCACCCGCATGTGTCCCGCTGGGTGAGTTGTATTTGCTGCATGGTTCTGATGCGGCTGCGTTCCCGGTCTGCACGGCGGCTTCTACTCGTTTGAGGAGCTCAAGTCATGTCCAAATCCCTGATTACCGAACACAAAGGCGTTGAGTGCATCGTCGCCGACATGTCGCTGGCCGCTTGGGGCCGTCGCGAAATCAAGATCGCCGAGGCCGAAATGCCTGCGCTGATGGCCATCCGCGCCGAGTACGCACCCAAGCAAATTCTCAAGGGTGCCCGCATCACCGGCTCCCTGCACATGACCATTCAGACCGCGGTGCTGGTCGAGACCCTGCAAGCCTTGGGTGCTGAAGTGCGTTGGGCTTCGTGCAACATCTTCTCGACGCAAGACCACGCCGCCGCCGCCCTGGTGGAAGCCGGCACCCCCGTGTTCGCCTACAAGGGCGAGTCGCTGGAAGACTACTGGGATTACACCCACCGCATCTTTGACTTCGGCGCCAAGGGCACCGAAGGCGAAGGCCCCAATATGATTCTGGACGACGGTGGTGACGCCACCCTGCTGATGCACCTGGGCAAGCGTGCCGAGAAGGACATCAGCATCCTGAACAACCCCACCAGCGAAGAAGAGCGCATCCTCTACGCTTCGATCAAAGCCAAGCTGGCTGTGGACAGCACCTGGTACACCCGCAAGGCCGCCCAGATCATCGGCGTGACCGAAGAGACCACGACCGGCGTGCACCGTTTGAACGAAATGAGCGCCAAGGGCACCTTGCTGTTCCGCGCCATCAACGTGAACGACTCGGTGACCAAGTCCAAGTTCGACAACCTGTATGGCTGCCGCGAATCGCTGGTGGACGGCATCAAGCGCGCCACCGACGTGATGATCGCCGGCAAGGTGGCTGTGGTCGCTGGTTACGGTGACGTGGGCAAGGGCTCGGCTCAAGCGCTGCGTGCCTTGTCTGCCCAAGTGTGGGTGACCGAGATCGACCCGATCAACGCTCTGCAAGCTGCCATGGAAGGCTACCGCGTCGTCACCATGGACTGGGCTGCCGACAAGGCCGACATCTTCGTGACCACCACGGGCAACCGTGACGTGATCACCTATGAGCACATGGCTGCGATGAAGAACAACGCCATCGTCTGCAACATCGGTCACTTCGACAACGAAATCCAAGTGGCGAAGTTGGAGGAGAACTGCGAGTGGGAAGAGATCAAGCCACAGGTCGATCACGTCATTTTCAAAGATGGCAAACGCATCATCTTGTTGGCCAAGGGCCGCTTGGTGAACCTGGGTTGTGGCACGGGCCACCCCAGCTATGTGATGTCGTCTTCGTTTGCCAACCAAACCATCGCGCAGATCGAGTTGTTTGCTCACCCCGATGCTTACGACATCGGTAAGGTCTACGTGCTGCCCAAGCACTTGGATGAGAAAGTGGCTCGCTTGCAATTGACCACGCTGAACGCACAACTGACCGAGTTGACCGACGAGCAAGCCGCCTACATCGGTGTGCCCAAGCAAGGCCCTTACAAGCCTGACACTTATCGCTACTGATACCTGAAGGAAACACATGCCGAGAGCCGATCAACTACTGGTCTCGGGTGGGCACGCGCCTACCCGCTCGGCCGCACACCGCCTGATTGATGCCAGCGCGGCGCAATGGCTCAGCCCCAAGGGTTGGGTGGCCGTCCGCAAGGCGGGAGAAGACCTGCCAGAGGATGCGCAGTTTCGCGTCACCAATGACGATGAGTTGCGCTGGGTGTCTCGCGCGGGGCTCAAGCTCGAAGGGGCGCTGAGCCAGATCGAGTTGAACGTGTCCGGCATGCGTTGCCTGGATGTGGGTCAAAGCACGGGTGGCTTCACCGACGTGCTTTTGACGCAAGGCGCCAGCCAGGTGGTGGGCGTGGATGTGGGCCATGGGCAATTGCATGACAAGCTCAAGGCCGATGATCGCGTCGTGGCACTCGAAAACGTCAACGCCCGTGAGCTGGAATCCAGCCCTTTGCGTGAACATGCGCCCGAAGGCGGTTTCGATTTGATCGTGGCCGACTTGTCCTTCATCGCCTTGTCGAAGGTGGTGCCTCACTTGGGGCCTTGGCTTAAGCCGGGTGGCCAGGTGCTGATGCTGATCAAGCCTCAGTTCGAAGTGGGCAAGGAGCACGTGGGCAAGGGCGGTGTGGTCAAAGACCCAGCCCAGCATGCGCGCGCCCGCGACATGGTGCGCCGTGCCTGTACCGATCTGGGCTGGAAGGTTCACAAGGGGTTTGCCAGCCCGATTCCTGGTGGAGATGGCAACCTCGAATTTTTTATCTGGGCGCAGTCGCCCATTGAGGTCGCCGCTTGACGGCCAATGCCCTGATTCGATTGAAAGTCTGACAGCATGAGCAAGCCTGCTTCCTCTTCGTTGCCCGTGAGCTTCGAGTTTTTCCCGCCCAAGACACCAGAAGGGGTCGATAAGCTGGCCGCTGTACGCCAACAGCTGTATCCCCTGAAGCCCGAGTACTGCTCGGTGACTTACGGCGCCGGTGGATCAACGCAAGACGGCACGATCCAGACCGTACGCGCCATCCTGGCCGAAGGCGTCGATGCTGCACCGCACTTTTCGTGCATCGGCGCCACCAAGGCTTCGGTGAAGGCGCAGCTGGAAGCCTTCAAGGCCGATGGCATCAAGCGCATCGTGGCCCTGCGGGGTGACCTGCCCAGCGGCTACCTTGGCTTTGGCGAGTTTCGCTACGCCAGTGAATTGGTGGCCTATATCCGTGAGGTCACGGGCGACCATTTCCACATTGAAGTGGGAGCCTACCCCGAGATGCATCCCCAGGCCAAGAGCCCGGCGGCCGACTTGCAGGCCTTTGTCACCAAGGTCAGGGCCGGTGCCGATGTGGCCTTGACTCAGTATTTTTTCAACACGGATGCCTACTTCCGTTTTGTCGACGAGGTGACCAAGGCCGGTGTTCAGATCCCCATCATCCCCGGCATCATGCCGATCACCAACTCGTCGCAGCTGATGCGCTTTTCGGATGCCTGTGGCGCTGAGATCCCGCGCTGGATCCGCGCCCGGCTGGAAAGCTTTGGTGACGACAAGGCCTCGATTCAGGCGTTTGGACTGGATGTGGTCAGCGAGTTGTGTGAAAAGCTGCGGGCCGGTGGGGTACCAGGCCTGCACTTCTACACCATGAACCAGGCGGGGCCGGTGAAGGCCCTGTGTGAGCGTTTGAACCTGGCCTGATCCGGCTCAGGGGTTGTACACCACCGGATCCAAGGCGTTGCCGGGCTGGATGCTGGAGCAGTTGTTGGGCGCAGCCACCGGCCCGAAGAAGCCACCGAAGCGGTCATTGACCCACAGGGTGGCTTGCGGCAGCCAGGACACCATTGAGGTGAAGTGGCTCAAGGCGTACTCGTTGTATTTGATCGTCACGCCCTTGGCGCAGTACTGACGAGCCAGCGCACGAACGTCGCCCGCCAACATCACGCCGTCACCTTTGCCCCAAATGGGCGAAGCTGGGGTGCCTTCCAGCTCACCGCCCGTGCCTTGACCAATGAACATGGGGATCGTGGGGGTACCGCCGGTGCCCATGACGATCTTGTTCACCGCGTCGACGTAGGGCTTGAGCTTGGTGCGGTCCGCGTATTCAGGCTTGACGATGTCTTTCCAATAGGTGTTTGGATATTGGAACAGCACGTTGACGATGGACGCCTTTTGCATCTTGTTGTAGATGGCCATGCCGTTGTCAGACAGGTACTGGGGCAAGTCGATGCCATACGAGCGACCCACGCCGATCAAAGCCATCGGGGCAATGCCGCCCCACATGGGGGTGCCTTGAACATAGTCGAGGTTGTGGTTGGGGTGAACCAAGACGCCACCGATGGCTGCACCGACCAGATTCTTGTTCACGTCAGGCGCATAGGTGGGGGCCAGTTCGGCGGCCCATTCTGTGGCGATGGCACCACCTGAGTAACCAATCATCGCGAACTTGGCTGTGCTGGACAGGCCAATAGCGGGGGACTTGAGCGCGGCGCGAATCGAATCCAGCGTGTTGAAGCCATACTCTGGCCCGGCAGCGAAGTCGGCGTTCTGTCCCTGCGTGTCAGAAATGACGACGGTGTGGCCGCCGATCAGGAAGGGGGCAATCAGAGCGGTTTCGACGCCCGGGATCAGGTCGCCGAGCGACTTGCCGCCAGCGATGGCCCACGAGGGTTGATCAGCTGGATTCAGCGAGTCATAGAACGACTGGTACGACAGCACTTTGTTCTTGTTGGGGCAGTACAGGAAACAATTGGGCTTGATCACTGTGGTGACGTTGACCGTGGGGCGCATCTGCGCATCGGTCGAGCGGTACAGCAATTGGGTGGCTTTGAAGCCGAGAGACAAACCGAAGATCTGGTAATTGACCGTGCGTGTGTTGAGCACCGTGCCCGGCGCGATGTTGGCCAAAGGCGTGCTACCGGTGTAATGGTAGAAGGGATCATCTGCGGGGGAGGTGGCAGCGTTGGACACACTGGGGGCCATCAGTGCGGCGGTGGCGGCGCCAACGAGCGTCAGCAGCAGGCGTTTGGTGGTGGAACGCAGTGGCATCAATGTCTCTCCTGTATTTGAGACGTTGATCGTGCACCGTGACACCTTATCCATTTGTCCAGCAGCGGACAAAAATGGGGTAATTGATGATGGTGATTGTCTGGGGCGTATGGGCGCCAGCAGGCATGTTCAGTCAACGGAAACGTTTAAGACATCCCTGTATTCAGCGGGCCAGGTTGCACAGCCGGCGAGTTCTTTGAGTCTGTCCAGCTCCAAAATCGTGATGCGGCCATAGGTAAGCTGAATCCATTTGGCGTCGTTCCACTTCCGCAGGATGGGGTTCAGTGTGCTGCGTGCCATGCCCAAGGTCTGTGCCAGTTGTTCCTGGTGGATGTCGATGTTTTGCCGGTAGGTGTGTCTTAAGCCCAGCCCTGCCGCTTGAATCAGCAGGCGACGCGCGACGCGTTGCTCGGACGGCAGTTTGGCTACCTCGTCGAGGACGAAAAAAGCCATCCGCAGTTTGGCCGTCAACAGCAGCGACAGGTGGTGCCAAAACAGCGGCTCTTGCTGCAACAAGGACAAGAGGGCGGATCTCGGGAAGTGCAACACCGTACAGGGCGTGTCGGTCTGCATGGTGTGGGTGTGGGCGCCGCCATCGACCAGTCCGATCTCCCCGAACCAGGCCGGCGGCGCGAAATGCGCCATCACACTTTCTTTGCCAGGCTCGAGTTCATTCATAGCCAGGACAACGCCCTGAAGCAAGCAAAACAGACCGCAGTTGGGTTGCCCACTTCGGACGACGGCCTGTCCGGCCGGCAGTCGTTTTTGCACGCCCATGGACAAAAGCCGGTGCTGCAGGTTTGGCGGTAACTTGGAAAACCAGGGGTCCGCCGCAAGGAGTTGAGTGGGGGCGGCTTCGAGCGTCATGTGTCCATCGGTCTTTTGCGTAGACTGTTTATATCGTGGGCTGTGGGGCGAGGCCACGGCGGGAACACGGATCCAGGCTATGTCAGGGGTTGTCTTGCGATGGGGCGCCTGCAAAAACTTGATGTCTTTTAAACGCCTCGCGTATTTCTGATCTGAATCAAGTGGGTGGGTAATCCCGCGCTTGCCTTGGGGTTTTGAGGTCGTTCACTTGATTCAGAACAAGTGGAGGTAGGGCGGGTCTTGATGCAATGAACCCATGGATCTGCGCTGAGGCAGGTCCGCTGATTCATCGCTACACAAGAAGGACTGTCCATGAAGAATCCAACCGCTCTGTCTCGTTTGATCACTGTGGCTTTGGCTGCGGCAGCTGTGGCCCCCCTGGCCGCGCAGGCTGACGAAGGCAATTTGATGGTGCGTGTGCGCGCCGTCAACATTGACCCTGCTAATAAGGGCAACACCCCCACGACCGACGCCATCAGCCTCAACTCGAAGGTCATCCCAGAAGTCGACTTCACTTACTTCGTGACGCCGAACATCGCAGCCGAATTGATCCTGACCTATCCTCAAAAGCATGATGTCAAGCTCAACGGCACCACGATCGGTTCGCTGAAGCACCTGCCACCCACGCTGACAGCGCAGTACCACTTCCTGCCCACGGGTCAGATCCGTCCTTATGTGGGCCTGGGCATCAACTACACCAACATCACGGCGGTGAATCTGCCCTCGGGCTTGAATCTGGACCGTGGCAACTTTGGCCTGGCTTTGCAAGCGGGCGTCGACATTCAAGTGGCCCCGAAGATCTATGTCAACCTGGACATCAAGCAAGTCACGATCGAACCCAAGCTGCGCAGCAGCACGGGTGATGATCTCGGCACGGTCAAGGTCAACCCGACCCTGATCGGCGTGGGCGTGGGCTATCGCTTCTAATCTGGCAGGCCATGACGCAAAAGGCTCCCGATCGGGAGCCTTTTTTGCTTGCCGGACGCCCAGGATCAGGCGGCTTCGGCTTGCTTGGCCTTGCGGCGTTGCGCTACGAACATGACCCCCAGGCCCGCCAGCAACAAGGCGTAGCTTTCGGGTTCGGGCACGGCAGCGGCAAACGCCTGACCCAGGACCTGATGCGCGGCCGCGGTCGGGTGCACGCCATCCCAGAACAGGTAATTGTCAGGGTTGGCACACACTGAGGGCACCGAGGCGTTGAAGCACGCATCGGTGGTGTTCTTGCCTTCACCGTTCATCACGGTGATCTCGTTCATCAGGAACGAGTAGGTGTCGAACGTCTTGATGTGAACGCCCGACAGGCTGCTGTTCAGGTTGCTCAACCCGGTGCTCAACAGGCCGTTGTAGATGGCCGATTGGCCCGTCGCCAGGGCTGCGAATCCGGGGTGGGCTGCATCTGTCTGCCTGGCCGATGGGGTGACGCCCAAGTTCGGCATCAATGGCACGAAGAAGTCGCGGGCCCCCATGCCATACAAGGCCTGGATGTCGTTGAGCAGATTGGTCGAGGCCGTGAAAGCCGTGCTTGGGTCGAGCATGTTGGTGCCCGCAAAGAAATCATTCGGGCCCGCCCAGACCACGTACAAGGCCGAGGCATCCGCATGGCCGCTAGTCAACGAGTTGTAGTAACCGATCTGGCCAGCCACACCGGTGCCATTCAGGGCTGAGCCCAACAGGTTGGTGGTACCGGTCTGAGCGCCGCCGTAGGCGAAGTCGGTCAGGCTCAGGCCCAATGTTTGAGACATCACTTCAACGGCCACGGGGCCATTGCTGAAACGACCGTTGTAGTAAGGGGCGGGCGGTTGGCCGATCTTGCTGAACAGGTTGCCGTTGTCCGACAGGCTATCGCCGAAGGTGATGACTTGCGAGTAATTGGCGCTGGCTGGTGCCGCCACAAGGGCGGTCAGCACGCCAGCTGCCAGCGAAAGAGTGAGCTTTTTCACGTGAAATCCTTGTGCATTCATGCTTGCCCCGTTTTTAACGATCCCGGTCTCAAGTGCGCAGCGGGTTAGTCCTGACACGGGCGGGTTTTGCCCGCATTTACCCCTGAACACGGGGGCGCTTCAGCCGCTGTAGGTATGGGCCTCGGTGACGATGGCCATCAGCGCCTGGTCGTGCGCTTGAGGCGCCAGCACCGACGACTCGATCAGGCCTTGTTGCCAGGCCACCCCAATCGTCGTGGCTCCGGGGTGAGCAGCCAGATAGCGGTCGAAATAGCCGCCGCCGTATCCCAAGCGCCAGCCATCGGCGGTGAAGCCCACGCATGGCACCAACACCACATCGGGCTCGGTGGGCTTGCCGTTGGTGGTGGGAATCTGGCATTCGTCGATGGCGTCGGGCTCATCGCCGCGCCACACCCGAAAGTGCATGTCGACCGGTTGCTTTCTGGCGTAAGGCAAGGCGAGTTGACAACGCCATTGCTGAGTTGCGATCAGGGCCAGGTTCCTTGGGTTAAATTCGCCTTGCCTGGGCCAATACAGGCCCAGGCATGTCGGCTCCAGTTGCGACAACACGTCCAGCAGTCTGGCTTGCAGTTGATCCTGGGCTTGTGCCCCCTGTGCGGTGGGGTACCAGGCTTGACGGGCGGCCAGCAGTTGGCGCCGCAAGGCGGCTCGGTCAGTGGGGGCGGAGCTCGACATGTCGAAGAAATTCAAGGCAATCAAATTGATCAGAACAAGCAAGTATGCAGTGCGCCGGGGTGTGATGGCCGCCATCGTGGCCCTGGTGGTCGGCTGGGTGGGAGTGACCCGGTTGCCTCATGCCTCGGCGGCAGACGTCGATGACGCGCTGGTGCAGGATGCACGCGAGGCCTGGCGTGTGCGAGACAAAGTGCGCTTGCTGGCGGCACGCAATGCCTTGATCGAGGCACATCACCCCCTGGCGCCCTGGGTGGACTATTGGTGGGTGAGTTCACGTTTGACCGAGCTGGGGCGCAGCGAGGCCGATGACTTCCTGGCTCGTTGGGCTGACACCTATGTGGCTGATCGCTTTCGCAATGACTGGCTGCTGGAGTTGGGCCATCGCGGCGATTGGGCCACCTTTTTGCGCATTCAACCCACGTTTCGCATGAACGACGACCGCGAGGTCGTGTGCTGGGGCATCTTGGCGCGCCAGCAGACGGGCGCCATGATGGAAGGGCCGGGCGACTGGCAGGAACAAGCGCGACAGGCGTGGTGGGGGCAGCGCGAGCCCGATCGCGGTTGCCACGCGATGGCGCAGGCGCTGTTTGCTGCCGGCATCCTCACGCCTGATGACGTGTGGCGCAAGTTGCGCCTGGCCGTCGAGTTGGATCGACCCGCTGTGGTGCAGCAAAGCTCGCGTCTGTTGGGGGACGTCGTCAGC
>JAGWLR010000181.1 GCA_028864885.1 Burkholderiales bacterium
TGGCCCCATCCCTGTCGCCCCTTCTTTGACCTCGACTCAAGAAGGCACGCACATGCCCACGCGCGCCACCCTGGTCGATCGCCGGGTGCTGTGGGTGTCGTTTCATGCGGTGTGGCTGGCCGTTGTTGCAGCGTTTGTGGCGCAAGGCCTGACCTGGCTCATCGGGCTGATCACCAACCTCAGTTTCTACGGCCGTTGGTCCAGTGAATTCGTGTCGCCTGCCCACCATCAACTGGGCCTGTGGGTGATCATCGTTCCAGCGCTGGGCGGCATCGTCGTGGGGCTGATGGCCCGCTATGGCTCACAAGCCATCCGCGGCCACGGCATTCCCGAAGCCATGGAGCAGATCCTCACCAATGACAGCCGCATCCCGATCCGCATGACCTTCCTCAAGCCGCTGTCCGCGGCCATCGCCATTGGCAGTGGTGGCCCTTTCGGCGCAGAGGGGCCCATCATTGCCACGGGTGGCGCCATGGGATCGGTGCTGGGTCAGGTCTTGAAGGTCACCCCCGCGGAGCGCAAAGCCTTGCTGGCGGCGGGTGCGGCAGCCGGGATGGCCGCCATCTTCAATGCGCCCATTGCATCGGTGTTGTTGGCCATCGAGTTGCTGTTGTTCGAGTTCCGCCCTCGCTCATTGATCCCGGTGTCGCTGGCCGTGATCGTGTCGACGATGTGCCGGCGCCTGCTGGCAGGTGAAAGCGTGGTGTTTGTGGCCCCGACCATTGCGCAACCCTCCGCCGGTTCCCTGATCTGGTATCTGCTGATCGGCGCCATCGTCGGGGTGGCCAGTGTCGGCATCACGCGCCTGGTCTATGCCATAGAAGATGGCTTTGCGCACCTGCCCATCCATTGGATGTGGTGGCCGGCACTTGGGGGCCTCTGCGTGGGCCTGATCGGCTACGGCTGGCCCGACACCCTCGGCGTCGGCTACACCAACATCGAGCACATGGTTCGGGCCGACTGGGGCCTGCAGACGGTGGTGGCGCTGATGCTCGCCAAGCTGGCGTCATGGTCGATCGCATTGGGCAGTGGCACCTCCGGCGGGACCTTGGCCCCCTTGTTCACGATTGGCGGCTGCCTGGGCGCCGTGATCGGCTGCTTGGTGCAAGCTCTCGTTCCCCATGCGCACATCCACCCGGGTGTGGCTGCCATGGTCGGCATGGCCGCGATGTTCGCCGGGGCCTCGCGTGCGGTGCTCACCTCCATCGTCTTCGTGTTTGAGACCACGGGCCAGACCGGCGCCCTGCTCCCCTTGATGGGTGGCTGCATGGTGGCCTATCTGCTGTCTTGCCTGTCCATGCGCACCACCATCATGACGGAGAAGATCGCCCGCCGCGGTGTGAAGGTGCCGGACGAATACGCCGCCGACCCCTTGGAGCACATCCTGGTGAGCGAGGCCTGCACCCATCCCGCCCATTGCCTCGATGCTGAGGAAACGTCAGCCACGGCCATGCAATGGCTGAAAGGCTACGAAGCGCAATCCCATCATCAGAACTTCCCGGTTCTGCAGGGCTCAGATCGCATCATCGGTATCGTCTCCCGGCAAACCATCCTCACGGCTGGAGAGGCCACGCCGACCCAGGCCATTGGCGCCCTGCCCATGCGGGTGGCGGCGGTCATCCGCCCACGCCAAAGCCTGCGTGAGGCGATTCACCTGCTGGCCACCACCGCGGCCCCATGTCTGGTGGTGACCGATCCCCACTTGCCTCAGCCCGGCATCCTCACGCGGGCAGACATCGTTCGGGCTCAGATGCATCACGCGCGCAAAGCCACCGCCGCCCCAGAGCGGCTGTGG
>JAGWLR010000113.1 GCA_028864885.1 Burkholderiales bacterium
TTGCCCTCACGCAGTTCTTTCAGCGCCTGCGTCTGGGCAGGAAGGTACGTTTGTGAGAACTGACCTTGCCACTTTTCAAAGGGTTTGGACAAATACAAAAAAGACCCGGCCACACCCGCTGCGCAAGACGCAATGGCAATGACCACGCCTCCCATGACGAGTGTTGTTTTGCTGGGCATCAATCGTCTCCGTTGGGTTGATGGAGACACACTTTAACGGGCAAAACCGTGCTCACCCTCAGGGGCTAGGAGGAATGTTGTTTGGTGTAGTCACCCAAGGACGGACCAGGCGCAGTGGCAGGCGTTCCTGCTTGGGCACATCGCCCCGGCTTTCTCCCGTTTCCAGGTTCACCGCCCAGCCGTGCAGATAGGCGAGGCGATTGATGTTGTCGCTGTTAACGCCTTGCTCAATGTTTTTGTAGTTGTACTGGTTGACAGGTTGGGTATCGATGCTGACATTGGCCGACCAATGCCAGCCCGCAGGCGAGCCAGGAAACACGGTTTGCGCATCTTGTCTTGCCTGGCTCATGCGTTGGAACAGGCGCCGCAGTTCCACCTCTTTGGGTACCCGCCAATGGGCGCCGTCGGCTTCGCTGTGTTGGCGCGCAAGGGTTCTGGCCTCAGTGTAGGTCACCATCTTGGCGTCGCCAGCGCAGGTCTTGCCATTCCAGTGCATGCCCTCTACGCAACGCGGCCATTGCAATTTGGCGTGGGTGTCGATCACCCAATGACCGTCGGGTGATACCAACAAGGCAGCGGCCGTCCCCGAGGCGTTCGCCGAGCAGGCCAACAACGCGCCAAGCAACCACAACGCTGAGAACCGACAGAAACTCCGCATGCGGCAAACAATACCTGATTTCGACACGTCGCAGGTGCGAAATTCAGCACGCGGCGAAACATCGTGCACGACAGGTTTGATGGGGTATCAGACCCCAGGTGGCAGTTTGCTTTGCATCATGGCCCTGCGATCCAGGTGCCCGCCATCCGCGATGAAGGTGCCATCTCCCACAGCATGGAATCCGCGCTTGTGCGGATCAGATTCATCGATGTAGGCGCGCAGTCCTTCCAGCACGATGATGTTGTGTTTGCCGATGATGTCAATGACTCGGCATTCGATGTTGGCCAGGCACTCTCGGATCAAAGGTGCCATCACGGCATGACCGGGCCAGGTTCCACCAACGTGAACGCTTTGTGCAGAGGAAATAGCTGCATGATTTGCGCTCCGATCGGGCTGGATGACCTCTTTGTATGCTGAATTCTGGCCCCTGCCAAGGACTACACTGAACTCACATTCATACCGCGATCCATGATCTCTTCCGATTCTGAAAACAAGGCCTGTTCGGCGAACACCGGCTGTGCCTGTAGCACGGCCGACCCGGTTCCGATGACGGTCGCGCCAGCCGTCGACGCTTCTGATGCGGCATGGGTGATGTTTCGTATTCCCACGATGGATTGCGCGGTTGAGGAGGGCGAAATCCGCCGGGCGCTTGAGGCCGTGTCTGGCATCAAGGGGCTGAGATTTCAATTGCAGGCCCGCACGGTGGGCATTCAGGCGCCCCCCCAAGTCATCGAGGTGGCCCTTGAATCGATCCAAAAAGCCGGCTTTGCCCCTGTATCCCTGCAAGCTTCGGCTGATGCGTCTCAACCAGTGCCCACGCTGAGTTCAGGCTGGGTGCGACTGCTTGGGGCCCTGGTTCTGGCTACGGGTGTCGAGGTGCTCGATATCTGGTCTCCACAAGGCCTACTGTGGCACGGTGTGGGCATGGTGCTGGCCGTGGTGGCGATTGCCTTGGCGGGGTTCGATACTTATCAGAAGGGGGTGATGGCTCTGCGGGCTGGCAAGCTCAATATCAACGCCTTGATGACGGTGGCGGTGACGGGCGCATGCTTGATAGGCCAGTGGCCGGAGGCCGCCATGGTGATGGCCTTGTACGCCGTGGCTGAGTGGATCGAAGCTCGGTCGGTGGATCGTGCCCGGCATGCCATTCAGGGGTTACTGGACCTCAGCCCGAAAGAGGCGACGGTTCGGCAGGCAGATGGCCAGTGGGCTCAGCTGCCTTCAGCCGAAATCGGCGTCGGGGCCATTGTTCGCATTCGCCCCGGTGAGCGGGTGCCACTGGATGGGGTTGTGATCGAGGGCAACAGTGCCGTCAACCAGGCACCGGTCACGGGCGAGAGTATTCCCGTTGACAAGATGGCAGGAGACAGGGTCTTCGCCGGCACCGTCAACCAGTCAGGTGAGTTGCTGTTTCGCACGACAGCGCTGGCCAGTGACACCACGCTGGCCCACATCATCGAAGCCGTTGAACATGCCCAAGGCAATCGAGCGCCCACACAGCGATTTGTGGATCGGTTTGCCGCCATCTACACCCCTGCAGTGTTTGTCATTGCCTTGGCTGTGGCGATCGTGTCGCCGATGTTGATGAATTGGGGCTGGATGCAAGGTATCTACAAGGGCTTGGTCTTGCTGGTGATTGCCTGCCCCTGTGCCCTGGTCATTTCCACCCCGGTGACGGTGGTGAGCGCACTGGCCAGCGCCGCACGAAGAGGCATTTTGATCAAAGGTGGAACCTATCTCGAGCAGGCGCGCAAGCTTCGGGTGGTGGCGATGGACAAAACAGGTACGCTCACCCAAGGCAAGCCTCGGTTGGTGGAATGGTCCCCTTTGCCGGCCGATGACCATGAGGCTAGACCATGGGTCGCTCAAATGGCCGCCAGTCTGGCTGTGCGGTCCGATCACCCAGTGTCTCAAGCGATTGCGGCAGGGCTGGAAACGCCGATGCTCGAGGTTCAATCGTTTCAAGCTTTACCCGGTCATGGCGTGCAGGGACACTCGAACGGGCAGGGCTATGTGCTGGGCAATCACCGCTTGATCGAGGCCCGTGGGCAGTGCAGTCCCTATCTGGAGTCGGTGCTCGACGCCCATCAGCAAGCGGGCCGAACCGTCACGGTTCTGGCGTCGGACGAAGGGGTTCTGGGGGTGTTTGCCGTAGCGGACACCCTCAAGCCTGAAGCCCGTGATGTCGTGGCCGATTTGCAGGGCCGAGGCATTCAAACGGTTTTGTTGTCTGGGGACAATGAACAGGTGGTTCGGCTGGTGGCTGAGCAGGCTGGTATCAAAGAGGCCCGTGGACACTTGCTGCCTCAGGACAAATTGACTGCCTTGCGCGAGTTGAGGCAAGCCCATGGCCCTGTTGCCATGGTGGGCGATGGGGTGAACGATGCACCGGCTCTGGCCCAAGCAGACATGGGCATTGCCATGGGGGCTGTGGGCACGGATACGGCCATGGAGGCTGCTGATGTGGTCATCATGAACGATGACCTGAGGCGCATCCCTGAGTTGATCGCCTTGTCAAACCGAACGCATCAAGTGCTGTGGCAAAACATCGTGTTGGCGCTGGGCATCAAGCTGGTATTTCTGATTCTGGCAGTGTTTGGGCACGCCACCATGTGGATGGCCGTGTTCGCCGACATGGGGGCGAGCTTGCTCGTGGTCGCCAATGGATTGCGACTGCTGAGCGGCGTGCCTCAGCGCGTTTAAGCGTTGCCGGCGGGTAACCGAGCCAATTGCCGGTCGTGCCAGCCGCTCAGGCTGATCAAGGCACAGGCGCCGCCGATCAAGGCGAACAGCATGTCGGACTGGGTGTCCCACGGGTCGCCCTGCGTGGCCAGAAATTCGTCGGCCCCTTGGCCCAAGGCCATGGCAGCGCCCCATTCAATCAACTCATAAAAGGCGCTGAAGGCCAACACAATGCTGAGGATCACGTACACGCGCATCTTGCGGCCCTGAATGTAATGACCTCGGATCAGAATTTCTCGGGCCAGGATGGCGGGCTCGAAGCCTTGCATGAAGTGGCCAATCTTGTCGTAAGGGTTGCGGCTCAAATGAAGCCAGTGCTCCAACGCAAACCCCAATGGCACCCGGGCATAGGTGTAGATGCCGCCCACAATCAACACCAGTGAGTGCACAAAGATCAAGCCGTACAACAAAGGGGTCAGGGGATAGCTGCGGTAGCTGAAGGCCATCAAAGGCAGGGCCACGAAGACCGGGAATACCTCAAGCAGCCAGGTGCCTCGGTCATACGGGTGCCAGCCTGACCAGATCAGCACCGCAGTCAATACCAATGCAGCCAATGCTGCGCCGAGATCATGTTGATTCGATTGAGGCATGAAGGAAGCGTCCACAAGCGATCTGACTGACCGCTTGTTGATTGTGACGCATCGATTCCAGATCCTGACGCACCGACCGAATCGTTTTGCCATCCAGCCCAGAGGCTTGCGCAATCTGGCTGATGGGCTGCCCTTGCGCCAACTGACGCTGGATCCAACGGGCCAGTTCCTGCGTCATTCGCCTGGGTGGAGCGGCCCAGTGTGGCTGGATGGTATGGATTTGCTGGCACGTCACGCAACGCCAGCGAACCATGTGCCCACGACGAACCCGGGGTCGACTTTCGGTCGGCACATCACGCCACCAGGTTTCCCGCAGGGCGTGCCGCTTGAAGGGGCCTTGAGCCTGGCAAAAAGGGCATTGTTGCGGCATGGGGTGATCGGTCATGATGATCGGCTCCCTGGTTGATGTCGCGAGGTGTCCAACCGGTTGATGGCCTGGATCAACGCCTGCAATGAAGCCGTCACCAGGTTGCCATGCACCCCTGCACCATGGACGCCACGGGGTTGCCCCTCCGTGCCGATTTCAATCCAGGCCATCGCCGCTGCATCAGAACCCTGACTGATGGCATGCTCGGAATAGTCCCGCCATTGCGCGCCCTGGGCGACACCTTGCGCCTGCACTGCATGCCAGGCCGCATCCAGCGGTCCGTTGCCTTGGCCTTTCCAGGTGGAGGGGCCTTCGGCTCCTTGCATGATCATTTCGATGTGAGTGAGCCCACCTTCCTCGTAGGTTCGGTGATCCAGCAAATGCCACGGGGTGTTGTGGTGCAGGTATTCCGCCTCAAACAATCCCACCAGATCTGCCGCGCCCATCTCGCGCCCGCTGGCGTCGGCCACCTGTTGAACGCGTTGGCTGAACTCGATTTGCACCCGCCGTGGGATGTGCCAGCCTTTGGATGCCTCAAGCAGGTAGGTGATGCCGCCTTTGCCTGACTGGCTGTTGACCCGCACGATGGCTTCGTAGCTGCAGCCGACGTCACGCGGATCAATGGGCAGATACGGAACTTGCCAGGGTTGGTCTGGCTGCTGGGCCGCCATGCCCTTGCGGATCGCGTCTTGGTGCGAGCCCGAAAAAGCAGTGAACACGAGATCACCCGCGTATGGGTGGCGAGGATGAATCGGCAAGGCGATGCATTGCTCGACCGTGCGGGCAATCGAAGCCATGTCAGAGAAATCCAGACCAGGGTGCACACCTTGGCTGTAGAGGTTCATTGCCAAGGTCACGATGTCGACATTGCCGGTGCGCTCGCCATTGCCGAACAAACATCCTTCAACCCGCTGAGCACCAGCCATCATGGCCAACTCGGCAGCAGCCACGGCGCAACCACGGTCGTTGTGGGGATGCACGCTCAGGATCACAGCCTCTCGGCGAGCCAAATGGCGATGCATCCACTCGATTTGATCTGCGTATACGTTCGGGGTACTGGCTTCGACGGTGGCGGGCATGTTGATGATGACAGGATGATCCGCCGTGGGGGCCCAGGATTCAATCACGGCATTGCAGACCTCCAGCGCGAAGTCGAGTTCGGTGGTGCTGAAGGTTTCCGGGCTGTATTGAAAGGTCCACCGAGTGTCGGGTTGCTGTGCGGCCAACTCCTTCATCAAACCGGCATGGCGTACCGCCAGCCCTTTTACCTGTTCTCGGCTCATGCCAAAGACCACATCGCGCCAAGCTGGGGCCGTGGCGTTGTAAAGGTGAACGATGGCCTGAGGGGCGCCGCGCAAAGCCTCAAAGCTGCGGCGGATCAGGTCTTCTCGGGCTTGGGTGATGACTTCGATGGTGACGTCGGGCGGGATATGGCCTTCTTCGATGAGTTGCCGGACGAAATCGAAGTCGGTTTGCGAAGCAGAGGGGAAGGCAACTTCGATTTCCTTGAAGCCGATGGCCACCAGCATCTTGAAGAACTTCAGCTTGGTCGGGCTGTCCATCGGCTCGAACAGCGATTGATTGCCGTCGCGCAGATCGGTGCTCATCCAGATGGGCGCGCGCTTGATCGTCTGGCTGGGCCAGGTGCGATCGCTCAGGGCGATGGTGGGGGCGGCGCGGTACTTCTGGGCGGGGGCGGCGATCATGTTCATGGGCGTCTTTCTTCCAAATAAGTGGAGAGGCCAAATCGGTTGGCCGGCGCCTGCATGAACGAATACAACCCACCATGCAAAACGCCAGCTTCACGCTGGCGTTTCGGGGGGCAAAAGAGCTGAGTGGCTTACTGCATGGTGTCACTCAGCCAAGCACGACCCACCGAGGCCAGCCTGGTTGCTAGCGCTAGTAGCCAAATGGGTTTGAGGTGCTTTGCCATGCGATGCAGTGTGACAGCCTGCCTTGAGCCACGTCAAGTGGCTCACCGGAAATTCCCCTTGTCTCGCCACGATTGCAGAGCAATTGGCACCTGTTTTGGGCACAAAAGACCGTTGCCCGGGCAAAAACCCGGTAGTCCTGCCAAAATAGAGGGTCGCGCCAGTCATTGAGGCACCAAGGACCTACAGCATGCATGGGGAATCCATCAGCCCACCCGCCAATCCATCAGAACAGCCCAGCTCCTCGTCACCGCAGGTTCAGTTCGTCGCCCAGGCTCGTATTCCGACCCGCTACGGCACGTTTTCGATGAAGGTGTTTCAGGAGCAAGGCTCAGGGGTCGAGCATGTGGCCATGGTGATGGGCGACATCGCCGAGCACGCACTCATCCGCATTCACTCTGAATGCATGACGGGCGACGTCTTCGGATCCTTGCGCTGCGACTGTGGGCCTCAGCTTGATTTCGCCATGCGCGAAATTGGCCAGAATGGCAATGGCATCGTCCTTTACCTGCGTCAGGAAGGGCGTGGCATCGGGCTCATCAACAAGCTCAAGGCTTACGAGTTGCAGGACCAGGGGCTGGACACGGTTGAGGCCAATCTCAAGTTGGGCTTCCCGGCGGATTTGCGCAAGTTCGACATCGCCGGGCAGATGTTGGAGTACCTGGGCGTGAAGTCCGTCAATTTGATGACCAACAACCCTGACAAGATCGCTGCGTTGAAGGCCTACGGTATTGCAGTGGATGAGCGCGTGCCGGTGCGCAGTGATGCCCAAGCCGAAAACGAACGTTACCTGGCCACCAAGCTGCACAAGCTGGGGCATCAGATCGACTGGCTGTGACCGATGGCTGAACTGGATCTCACCCCTCACGACGACCCCGAACAAGAAACCCCAGAGCGCCAGAAAGTGGCGCAGCGCAGTACCTTGGTCAGTGTGGTCGTCAACTTGGTGCTGACGACGGTGCAAGTGCTGGTGGGTATCTTGGCCCATTCGCAAGCCTTGATTGCCGACGGAATCCATTCCCTGTCGGATCTGGTGGCTGACTTTGTGGTGCTGATTGCCAACAAGCACAGCCACAAGGAAGCCGACGAGGATCACCACTACGGACACCACCGCTATGAAACCGCCGCTTCATTGGTGTTGGGTGTCTTACTGCTGACTGTTGGCATTGGCATGCTGTGGTCGGCGGTTCACAAACTCAGTGATCCCGATCTGATCCCCAAGGTGAAATCGGTGGCGCTGTGGGTGGCCGTGGTTGCGCTGGGCTCGAAAGAGATTCTGTTTCGATACATGCTGGCTGCTGCCGAGCGAGTTCGTTCCAGCATGCTGGTGGCCAACGCCTGGCATGCCCGATCTGATGCGGCATCGTCGCTCGTGGTGGCCTTAGGCATCATCGGTAACCTGCTGGGCTTTCCCTTGCTGGATCCGGTCGCCGCCCTGATCGTCGGTTTGATGGTGACCAAGATGGGCTGGGATTTCGGTTGGGATGCCCTCAATGATTTGATGGATCGATCTGCCTCTGAAGAGCAAATCCAGGAAATCATCGCCACCTTGAAGGCGACGCCCGGTGTTCATGGTGTGCACGATGTGCGCACACGCAAAATGGGCGACATGATCATGGTCGACGCGCATCTGGAGGTCGATGGCAACCTGACGGTCAAGCATGGACATGACATCGCTGTGCAAGCGCGGGAGCGCGTGGTCCAGGCGTTGCCTGTTTTGGATGTCATGGTGCACCTGGATCCGGTGTGATCCTGCCCTTTAAGGTTTATCCGGGTTCGAGATGCTGACATGACCCATTTGTCATGTTGGCGTCAGCACCTTGTCAGGGAGCCGGTGAGATAGTGTGATCCATGGTCACCCCATGTGGATCTCATTCATGAAAACCCGCTTCCTTTTGCTTTTCGCTGTCCTTGCCGCGTCATTTCAAATCGCACAGGCGGGCACAGCCCATGTTGTGGATGTATTTAAAAATCCCTACTGTGGCTGTTGTGAAAAATGGGTCGAACATTTACGCCATGGGGGCTTCGATGTTCGCGTGCACGAGGTAGAAGATACGGCCCAAGTGCGAAAGCAATTGGATATGCCCAATCAACTGGCCTCCTGTCATACCGCGAAGATCGGTGAATATGTGATTGAAGGACACGTGCCAGCAAGCGACATCGTCCGACTGATCAAGAGTGGGGAATCAGCCAAGGGATTGGCTGTTCCAGGCATGGTCATGGGATCTCCAGGTATGGAGGGGCCCAACGCGGTACCCTATGACGCAATTTTGCTCAAGAATGACGGCAGCACTGAGGTCTATGCTCGTCATTGAGCAAGATGTCATCCGATGGAGGTGAAAAAATGTGGGGACAGGGTTATATGGGGTGGGGCTCAATGGGGCTGGGAATGGCTCTGATTTGGTTGATCCCGTTGGGGCTGTTGATTTGGATCGCTCTCAAATCTGTAGGCTTTCGGGATGACCGAGGCTCACTTAAACGTGATCCCACAGCCCTCGAAGTTCTGAACATGCGCTACGCGAAGGGTGAAATCGATCGTGATGAGTACCTGCAGCGCAAGGCTGATCTTGAAAAACAAGGCCACTGAACCCTACTGAATGGATTGGCCTCAGGTCGAGGGGGGCTGGGGGCGCAAAAGAGGGCGCTGCATGGTCTTCAGCCAGGGGGGCAACCGATTTAGCAGGATGCCCACGGGATCGGCGCGGCGCAATGCATTGTTGAAGCCAGGAAAACGCACGTCGATGTAGTTGTCAACTTCCATGTCTTGCAAGGCCTGGCGTACGGCCGGCAGGTGATGCCAT
>JAGWLR010000182.1 GCA_028864885.1 Burkholderiales bacterium
TGGGGTTGGGACGCTGGAAATGCAGCGTGCCCGGGATGAGCTCGCGATGCAGCGCCAGCGTGGTTTTGATCAAGCCGATCACGCCTGCACCGGCGACGAGGTGACCCAAGTGTCCTTTGACTGAACCGATGCGACTGAATTGCCGATCCGGGGTGTCAACTGACCAGGCTTGAGTCAAAGCCGCCACTTCGATCGGGTCACCCAGCGCAGTGCCCGTGCCATGGGCCTCGACATAGCCGATGCTGCGTGCACTCACGCCGGCATGATCCAGGGCCATCCGGATGGCCTGAGCCTGACCGGACACGCTGGGCGCCGTGAAGCTGGCTTTCTCACTGCCATCGTTGTTGATGCCCACGCCTTTGATCACGCCATAGACCGTGTCGCCATCAGCCAGCGCATCTTCCAGGCGCTTGAGGACGACGACGCCCCCCCCGCTGGCAAACAAGGTGCCCGATGCCTGGGCATCGAACGGTCGGCAATGACCATCGGCCGATTCCATGCCGCCTTCTACATGCAGGTAGCCGGCTTCTTGAGGCACCACGACCGTCATGCCACCAGCCAGTGCTACATCACATTGCCCACTGGCCAGGCCGTGCCAGGCTTGTGTCACGGCGACCAGTGAGGTCGAACAGGCCGTGTGAATGCTGATCGCCGGCCCTTTGAGGTTGAGCCGGTTGGCTACCCGCGTGGCAATGTAGTCTTTCTCGCTGCCCAACATGACGCCGAACTCGCCCAGCTGTTGCACCAGCTCGGGGTTCTCCTGCCGCAGGGCCGGCGTGTAGGTGTTGTTGGCCTCGCCCGCATACACCCCGAAGCGGTCGGTGGTCTGGTCCGGATCGATGCTGGCGTGCTCCAGGGCCGTCCAGCACAGCTCCAGGAACAGGCGCTGCTGCGGGTCGAGTACCGTGGCTTCTCTCGCCGAGATGCCAAAAAAGCCTGCATCAAATCGGTCGGCGTCTTCCAGCACGCCACGGGCCGCCACAAAGTTGGGGCGGCTGCGAACCTCTTGCGGCACGCTGGGATCGAGCTCGTGGGGCGCGAAGTGCCGGATGCCTTCGCGGTTGTTCAGCAAGTTATCCCAGAACGCATCCAAAGTTTTGGAACCAGCGGTGCGTACGGCCATCCCGACGATGGCGATGCCCTGGGTAGGCCCAGTGGCTGTACGACGTCGCGGTTGGGGTGTTGCTTGGTTGACTGCACCCATGGCATCAGCCAGACCTTGAAGGGTCGGATGGTCGTACACCTGCGCGACGCTGACGGGGTGGCCCAGCTCTTTCATCCTGGCCACAAAGCGCAGCACGAGCAGAGACTTGGCCCCGAGATCGAACACATTCGCGTCAACGGGCAAATCAGTCAGTCCCAGTAACTCTTGCCAGGCCTGCTGAATGGCCTGGGCAATGGTGCCGGGCTGTGACGCTGGGCCCGAAACGGCTGGCAAAGGCAAGTTGCGTCGATCGATCTTCCCGCTGGGGGTGGTGGGAAGACGCGCCAGCGTCATGAAGCGCGTGGGCACCATGTACTCCGGCAAATGAGCTCGCAGGTGCGCTCGCAGTGCGGCGACCAGCTCGGGCCAGGGCTGGCTGGTGCCTTCTCTCAGGACGACATGGCTCATCAGTTGACGGCCAAATCCGGGCAGATCAGGGGCTGTGACCACGGCATCCTGGATCTGCGGGTGGGCCATCAAGGCCACTTCGATTTCACCTGGCTCAATGCGGAAGCCATCCACCTTGAGTTGCTGGTCCGCGCGGCCCAGATAAGTCAGTGATCCATTC
>JAGWLR010000002.1 GCA_028864885.1 Burkholderiales bacterium
GACAAGGCCCAGGCAGGGTTGGTTCTGGGCCAATTGATGTCGGCGGTGCGGCGCAACTACTCCAGCCCGCCTACCCACGGCAGTCAGATCGTGGCCCGCGTGCTGCAAACCCCTGAACTGCGCCAGCTGTGGGAAGGCGAGTTGACTCAGATGCGCGACCGCATCAAGGTGATGCGCCAGCGCCTGTACGACGGCGTGGTGGCTCGCCTGCCGGGACGCGATGTGCGTTACTTCATCGACCAGCGTGGCATGTTCAGCTACACCGGGGTTACCCCTGAGCAGGCGGATGCTTTGCGCGAACAGCATGGCGTGTACGTGTTGCGATCGGGGCGGATGTGCGCAGCAGGCCTGAATGCCAACAACGTGGATCGCGTGGCCGAGGCCTTCGCCGCGGTGTTGCGCAGCGCCTGACACTGCACACTGAAACGGTTTGAATGACGCCTTCATGAGGCGCATTCAAACCTGATTTGCCGTTTTGGCGTTAAACGGACATAAGGGGCATCCCCCTAACGGCCCATGACTTGGCGTAGAAGAATGTCAAATCATGAACGTCGCTTATCGCACAAGTCTGTCTGGCGCCCAATTGGATCGGGTCTGGTTGGCCCATTACCCGCCGGGGGTGCCTTTCACCGTCGATCCGTCGGTCTACCAGTCGCTGGTCGAGCTGATTGACGAAGGGCTGATCAAGCACGCCGCCCGGCCGGCTTGTGATTTCATGGGCAAGTCCTGGACGTATGCCGAGCTGGACGATGCCTCGTGGGCGCTGGGGTGCTACCTGCAGTCGCTGGGCTTGCATCCGGGCGACCGCGTGGCGGTGATGATGCCCAACGTGCCCCAATACCCAGTGGCCGTGCTGGCCATCCTGCGGGCCGGGTTTGTGCTCGTCAACGTCAACCCCTTGTACACCCCCCGTGAGCTGGAGCACCAGCTCAAGGATTCGGGGGCCAAGGCCATGATCATTGTCGAGAACTTCGCGGCCACCTTGCAGGCCGTGATCGAGCGCACGCCAGTGCAGCACGTGGTTCTTACAGCCCTGGGCGACATGCTCGGTGGGGTCAAGCGCACCCTGGTCAACACCGTGGTGCGTCACGTCAAAAAAATGGTGCCGCCGTTTTCGCTGCCGCGTGCGGTGCGCTTCAACGAGGCCATTGAGCATGGCCGCCACATGACGATGCTCGAAGCCCACCCTGGCCCTGAAGACATTGCGGTCTTGCAATACACCGGCGGCACCACGGGGGTCAGCAAGGGCGCGGTGCTGCTGCACCGAAACATCATCGCCAACCTGTTGCAAAGCGAGGCGTGGAATCACCCTTTGTGGAAGCAGATCCCCGAGGGCGAACAACCTGTGATGGTGTGTGCCTTGCCGCTGTATCACATCTTCGGTTTCACCATCAATTTGATGTTCGGGCTGCGGGTGGGTGCTCGCAACATCCTGATCCCCAATCCGCGTGATCTGAAGGCCACCCTGAAGGCACTGAAGGGCAAGCGTTTTCATAGCTTCCCCGGGGTCAACACCTTGTTCAATGCGCTGGCCCACCATCCTGATTTTGAGCAGGTGGACTGGAGCGGCCTGCGTTTGTGCGTGGGGGGCGGCATGGCCGTGCAACACGCCACGGCGCGCCTGTGGAAAGACAAAACCGGATGTGCCATTGCAGAAGGCTACGGCTTGTCTGAAACCTCGCCTTCGGTGGCATGCAACCCGGTCACCAACACGCAGTACACCGGGTCGATCGGGCTGCCCCTGCCCTCAACCGACGTGCTGATCCTGGATGAGGATGGCCACCCCAGACCGTTTGGCGTACCGGGTGAGTTGGCCGTGCGCGGGCCTCAGGTGATGGCGGGTTACTGGCACCGGCCCGAAGAAACCGCTCAAGTCATGACCGAAGACGGCTTCTTCCGCACGGGCGACATCGCCACGATGGATGAACACGGCTACATCCACATCATCGACCGCAAGAAGGACATGATCCTGGTGTCTGGCTTCAACGTCTATCCGAACGAAGTGGAAGACGTGGTGGGCCAGTTGCCCGGCGTGTTCGAGTGTGCGGCTGTGGGCGTGCCCGATCCGCACTCGGGCGAGGTGGTCAAGCTGGTGGTCGTGCGCAGCGACCCGAACCTGACCGAGCAGCAGGTGCGGGATCACTGCGCCAAGAACCTGACCGGCTACAAGCGCCCCAAGGTGATTGCCTTTGCCGAATCGCTGCCGAAAACGCCGGTGGGCAAGATCCTTCGGCGCGAGTTGCGCGGGTCGTGATCCGCGCGGGGCTTCAGCCTTTGAGCTTGTTGGGCGTGATTTCGACGGTGTCGTTGCCGTCATTCACCCACACGGCGCCATCTTGCACCGTGATCTGCAGCTGCATGCTGCGCTGAGCCAGCTTGGACAAGGCCTGGCTTTGATCGGCCGGGATCTGCCACACGGTCAGGTTGTGGGCGCGGCTGACCTTGTTGGCCAGGTTGTCCCACCAAATCGGCGTGCTGCTTTGAAACGCCCACACCGTGACCGATCGGGCCCGGCCGCTGGCTTTCATCAGTCGCTTGTCATCGGGTTGGCCCACTTCCACCCATTGCAGGATCTCGTCTGAGAAGTTCTTTTGCCACAGGGCGGGCTCGTCAGGCTCCCACATGTCCTTGGCCAGCTCCAGCGTGCCTTCCGAGGTGTCGACGGGCCATCCCAAAGCGAGGGCCAGCACCCGAATCATCATGCGCTCGTCGGCTTCAGAGGGGTGACGAGCAATGGTGACCGCGGTGTCGGTGTAGACGTTGCGGTCCATGTCGGCCAGGTTGATCTGGGCTTTGTAAATCGTGGCTTTGAGCGCCATGTCAGGTTCCAAAAATCTGCTTCAGCCAGGGGCCCAAAGGGGCCAGAGCTTTCTCGCGGTCGGGTTCGTTGAAGATTTCGTGCGCCATGTGCTCGAAGGGCTGGCTGGTGACCACGGCTTTGGGCGCTTTGGCGCTGAATTCGGCCGAGCCGGCGGGGGCCACGCACTTGTCGGAGCCGGCCCACAGCAGCAAAGTCGGCACCGTCCAGTTCGCGGCACGGTCGCGCACCAGTTGGCCGGCGTCGATCATGAAGCGGCTGGTCTTGCCGGTGATGCGGTCATGCACGGTGGGGTCGGCGAGATAGGTCTGGACCTCAGCCGGGTCGTTGCTGACCCACTCGGCCTTCAAGCCACTGGCCACCGCAAAGTCGGGCATCCATTTGGCGACTGTGTTGAGCAGGAACTTCTGGATGGCGTTGATGTTGAGCAGCAGGGCGGGGGATGACAGGATCAGGCCATCCACGGCGCGGACCCAGGGCGCGGCATCCTTCGGGGCAGCCGTGGCGGCGACAAAGCGCGCAGCAATCAAGCCACCCAGGCTGTGCGCTAGCAACACCAGCTTCTGGCCGGGGTAGGCCTGGCGGGTGGTGTCAATCATCTGGGCCAGGTCGTAGAGGTAGTCGTCAGACTGCTTGAGCCCACCGCGTTGACCTTCGGATTTGCCGTGGCCCCGGTGGTCGTAGCCCACCACAGCCCATCCCAATTGGTTCAGGTGTTCAGCCACGTGCTTGTAGCGGCGCACGTGTTCACCGTGGCCATGCACCACCAGGATCACGCCTTTGGGCGCGACGCCGCTTGGCAGGGGCCAGTGCTGGGTGACCAGTTTGGTGCCATCGCGGGCGGCGATGGTGGCAGGAAACGCGTTCGACATTCAATCCTCACAGTGGGTTGGCCTCACGCAGCCAGCTCAGGCCGGCGGTGGTGCCGCCGGGGCCAGCTTGTCGCGGACGGTATTCGCAGCCGATCCAGCCCGCCCATTGCAGGGCACGCAGTTCGGCAAAAACATGGGGGTAGGACAACTCGCCTTGATCGGGCTCGCCGCGATCGGGCACGGCAGCGATCTGCAGGTGTCCGACCCGACCGCTGGGCAGCCATTGCCGCAGTTTCATCGTCAGGTCGCCCTCCACAATCTGACAATGGTAAAGGTCCATCTGCACTTGAACATGCGGAGATCCGATACGTTCAACCAGGGTGTGGGCTTGCGCCTGGGCTTGCAGCAGATAGCCGGGCATGTCGCGGCCGTTGATGGGCTCGATCATCAACGTGCGGCCGGCCTGACGAGCCTGTTCTGCGGCCCAGGTCAGGTTGCGTTCATAGCGATCCCATGCGGTGGCCCGATCAGCATCGGCGCACAGCCCGGCCATCACATGCACGCGTGGGCAACCGAGTTCGGTGGCCAGATCCAGGGCTTGCAGCAAGGCGGTCTGAAACTCGGCCTCTCGACCGGGCAAGCACGCCAGCCCACGCTCCCCCTGAGCCCAATCGCCGGGCCGGGCATTGAACAGCACCAACGCCAAGCCCGTGTCTTTCAGGCGCGCTGCCACCTCAGCACGCGGGTGCTCATGCGGAAACAGGCATTCCACCCCTGTGAAGCCATCTGCCGCAGCGGCGGCGAAGCGATCCAGAAAGGGCAGATCGGTGTAGAGCCACGACAGATTCGCGGCAAACCGAAGGGAATGGGGGGCGGGGGTGTTCATCAGGGCAGCAAGCGTAGCGCAGAAGTGGCGCCAAAGCCGCCCCTCGCGTTCACGGCCCCAATGAAAACGCCGGCGCGAGGCCGGCGTGGTGTGGGATGTCAGCTCAGATCAGAAGGTTTCCCAGTCCGAATCCGACGTGCTGGATGACGGCGTGGGTTTCGGTGACATCAGCGGCGGCTCGAAGGGCTCGCGGCTGGGGGCGGCGGCACTCAGCTTGGGGGCTGCCGGCCTGCTGACGGGGGGAGGCACATACTTCACTGGCGCTGCCGAGGTGGACATCGCCTTGGCGATCACGGTTTGCGCGGTGCTGTGGGCTTCAGCCAGGCCTTGACCGAGCTTGAAGGCGGCCACAGCCTGGGCCAGACGCGCAGCCTGGTCCTTCAGGCTTTCAGCGGCGGCGGCCGATTGTTCGACCAAGGCGGCGTTCTGCTGCGTCATCTGATCCAGTTGGGTTACCGATTGGTTCACCTGGCCAATGCCTTGACTTTGCTCGGTCGAGGCGGCCGAGATCTCACCAATGATGTCCGACACGCGTTGCACGCTGTTGAGGATCTCCATCATCGACGAGCCCGCGTCTTTCACCAGACGTGAGCCGGATTCGACCTTCTCACTCGACGCGTTGATCAGCGACTTGATTTCTTTGGCGGCGTTGGCGCTGCGTTGCGCCAGCGAGCGCACTTCGCCGGCCACCACGGCAAAGCCACGGCCTTGCTCACCAGCACGGGCGGCTTCCACCGCGGCGTTCAGTGCCAAGATGTTGGTCTGGAAGGCGATGCCGTCGATCACGGTGATGATCTCGGTGATCTTGCGGCTGGCGTTGTCGATCTCGGACATGTTCGAGACGACTTGCGACACGATTTCTTCGCCGCGTTGTGCAGCTGTGGCCGCGCCGGATGCCAGTTGGTTGGCCTGGCGGGCAGCGTCGGCGCTTTGGCGCACGTTGCCCGTCAACTCTTCCATTGAGCTGGCGGTTTGTTGCAGGTTCGATGCAGTGGTTTCGGTGCGCGATGACAGATCGGCGTTGCCGCTGGCGATCTCAGTCGAGGCCGTCGAAATTGAATCGGTCGCCTGACGGATCAAGGCGATGGTGTCTCGCAGGCGCTGGGTCATGGCTGCCACCGAGCCGTGCAGCGACTTGTCGTTGGTGTTCACGTGGCCGAGGTCGATGTCCAGATCGCCATCGGCGATGCTGCGCACCAACTGGCGCAGGTTCGAGGGCTCATCGCCCAGGTCTTGCCACACCGACGACACGATGGCCGCTGAGGCCAGGCCCAGCACGCCCAGCACGATCACGCCGGTGATGACGGTGACCCACAGATTGGTGTTCACGCCACGGCGGGCGGAATCCTGGGCCTCATCGATCGAGGCTTGGGCTGCGCTCTTGTCATCCGCCAGCAGCTTTTGCAAGGTGGCCAGCGAGGTTTGCATCTGCTGCACCTGATCGCCCGGGGGCTGTTGGGTCAGCATGGCGCGAATGGCGCCGATGGCCGAGGTTTGATAGGCGTCGAAGGCATCAGACAGATCCTTGGCGATCGCCGTTTTCTCGGGCAATTTCTGCATATTGGCCAACGCGACATGCGCGTCCGCCACCATCACGTCAGTCTCTTTGAGCTTTCCCTTGTCCCCTTCTGCAGCTGCAGTCTGCAGCGTCAGCTTCAACTGTTCGGTGCTGCGATCCACCGTGTTGACATAAGCGAAATGGGGATTATCGACTTCGTGGAGATGCTTGAGCACGTTGGAGGTGCGTTCCCCCACGAAAAAGCTCACTGCCACGCCCACCACAAACACCGCGGCGGCGCTGATGGGCAACATCCAGATTTTTGTACGAAAGTTCATTGTGCCTCCTCAGGCTGACACCCAAAAAACGTCCGGGGGTATCCCATTGCCCGTATCGGCATCTTGTCGCGGAAACTAAAGTCCGTTTGTCAGAAAAGTCCTATTTCATCCCCGTATAACGGAGTTTGGCGGGGCTGTTCCTAGAATCGCGGCATGCACTCTTCTTCCAACACGCCCCGCTGGGGTGCCCAGCGCCTGATGGCCTGGGTGGCCTTGCTTTACTTTTCCGAGGGCCTGCCCCTTGGCCTGTTTTACGACTTGTTCCCGGTGAACCTGAGGCAAGCCGGTGTCAGCCCGGCCGAAATCGGTTTGTTGAGCCTGATCGGTCTGGCGTGGACCGTCAAATTTCTGTGGGCCCCCTTGGTGGATGCTTGGCGGGGCCACCGCTGGTGGATTGCGGGGGCGAACTGGGGCATGGCCGCCACCACGTGTGCGCTGGCCCTCAATCCGCAGGCGATGGGGCAAGGCGCCACTTGGCCGTGGCTGCTGCTGACGGCCTTCACCGTGCTGTCGGCCACCAACGACATCGCCACCGATGGCTACACGATCGAACTATTGAGCAAAGGCCAATACGGGGTGGCCAACGGCTTGCGCATCGGCTTTTATCGCGTCGGCATGCTGGCAGCGGGCGGCTTGCTGGTGGTGGCCGGCGCCATGGGCGAGGCCGGTCACCCTGACTGGTCGGCGGCCTATGGCTTGGGCGCGGTGCTGATGCTCTTCAATGGGTTGGCCGTGGTGTTCGCGCCCAGGCAGCCGATCGCGCGAGCCAAAGTCGAGGGGGCCTCGGCCCGCGAATGGCAGGCCCTGCGCGAGCAGCCACTGTGGTTGGCAGCGCTCGGCCTGGTGCTGGCTGGCTTGCTGTGGCCGGTGCTGGGCCCCTTGGCCAAATGGTTGGGCTGGCAGTGGGTGCTCACTTATAGTGCAACTTGGTGGTTCAAAGGCGCCGTGCCGGTGGGCTTGATGTTTGCCGGTGCGGGCTTGATGGTGCGAGCCGCCAAGGGGCCGCAGGCCCATGCCATGGCCGATGGCCCGGTGTTCGGGGCCTGGGTGTCGCTGCTGGCGCGCCCCGGCATGTTGCCGGTGCTGTTGTTCATCCTTTTGTTCAAACTGGGGGATGCGGCCATGGGCTTCATGGTCAAGCCTTTCTGGGTGGACAGCGGGTTCACCCCGGCGCAAATCGGGCTGGTCAGCGTCAACGTGGGCTTGGGCCTGTCGATCCTGGGGGGGCTGATGGGCGGCTGGTATGTCGATCGCCAGGGCATCTTCAAAGGCTTGTGGGTGTTGGGCTTGGCTCAGGCCTTGTCCAACCTGGGCTATGCCCTGGCGGCTTGGTATGTGCCGCATGTGGCCGCCGGCACGCCGGTGGAACCTCAATACCAAACCGCGGTCTACTTCGCCAGTGGGCTCGAAAGCCTGACCAGTGGTTTGGGCACGGGGGCCTTCATGGCCTTCCTGATGGGGATCACCGACAAGCAGCGTGGCACCACAGAGTACGCCATCTTGTCGTCGATCTTTGCGTTTTCTCGGGCGGTGGCGGGCTGGGCCGGGGGGCTGGGGGTGGAAGAGATGGGCTACGCAGCCTTCTTCTTCCTGACCTTCTGGCTGTCATTCCCGGCTTACCTGCTGTTGCCAGCGGTTCGGCGTATGCTTGAGCGCGAGTGAGCGAACCCCTGGGTTTGTCGATTGTTTGGATTGGATTTTTTTGCATCATGAAGCAGCGTGTTTCTTCGCGTTTGACGCATCTGAGCCTGTCGGTGGCCTTGGCCGTTTCGGCCCTGGTGGGCGTGCCGGCCTGGGCCCGCGAAGGGGTCGATGTCGGGCGTGAATCGTGGGCCACCCGGCTGGTGCCCGCTGAGCAGGTCGAGCAAGCTGCGCAGCAGCAATATGCGCAGATGCGCGACGATGCGCGCAAAAAGGGCGCCTTGCTGCCCGATAACAATCCGCAGGTGATCCGCTTGCGCGCCATCGCCAAGCGCATCATTCCCTTTGCCCAGGGCTGGAACCCCCGCGCCGCCGATTGGCAGTGGGAAGTCAATGTGCTCGATTCGAAAGAGCTGAATGCTTTTTGCATGCCCGGCGGCAAGATTGCCTTCTTCACCGGCATCCTGGATCAGCTCAAGCTGACCGACGACGAAGTGGCCATGGTGATGGGGCACGAAATGGCACACGCGCTGCGTGAACACGCCCGCGAGCGCATGGGCAAGCAATCGGCCACCAAACTGGGCGCCAACCTCATCTCAAGCCTGCTGGGTTTGGGCAGCACAGGCGATGCCCTGCTCAACATGGGCAGCCAGCTGCTGACCCTGAAGTTCAGCCGCGAAGACGAATCCGAGGCCGATCTGGTTGGCATGGAACTGGCCGCCCGGGCGGGCTATGACCCGCGTGCCGGCCTCAGCCTGTGGCAAAAGATGGGGGCCGCCGCAAAGGGTGCGCCACCGCAATGGCTGTCGACCCACCCCTCAGGCAGCACGCGCATCCAAGACATTCAGGCCAACCTACCCAAGGTCATGCCCTTGTATGACCGCGCGCCCAAGCCCACCCAGCGCTTTGATGTGCCCAAGAAAACCGGCGAGGCCTATAACAACAACGACCCGTATCGCCACCTGATTGGCTGGACGCCATCTGATGGCTGACGCCGCGATTTGGTGTCGTGGCTTAGCCGACGTGCTGGCTGCGCGGGTCGATTGTGATCGTGGCGGGGTCGGGTGCCCACTCGGCTGAGACCGGGCTGATCCGGCCCGGGAAGGACAAGGCTCGCGCCATGCGGGGCGATTCTTCTTCCAGCCACTCCATCCCGCTCATGCAAGAGCCCATGGCCAGATAAAAGCTCGCCTTGATCATGGCCTTGGCCATCCCCGAGGCGCGCGCGCCTTTCAGACCCGACAGAAACGTTTCGCTGACGAACGATCGCCAGTTGGATCGGTCGATGATATTCATGCCGATCGAAATCGACGGCGTGAGTGGCCGGGCCGTGTGCCACCAGCCCCGGGGGATGAACACCATGCTGCCAGGCTTGAGCACGGCCCGATAAGGCGTGACCTTCGCCATCAGCGGAAAGCGCGTCAAATCCGGGCGCAGCGGATCGAACACCAATGATTTGTTGGGCTGATCCTGCCGGGCGTACACATAAGGCGTGTCTTCGGGGCGGATCAGCACGAACTCCTTGTCGCCGTAGATTTCGGTGACGGTGGCATGCACGCCATTGGCGTCGTAATGCATGATGGGAAAGCTGCTTCCCGGGCCGCCAATCAACAGCTTCAAAAAGCCATCCGGGCGGCGCCACCCATGCGGCATCCACGGGCTGGCCAATCGGCGTGGGAACCCGTGCAGCGATTGGGGCGACAAATCGGGCAGCACCTCGGGCAGATCCTGGTGGATGAACAGCCGATACATATAGGGGCAGGGCTTGCCGGGCGCCGAGGCCAGCATCTCGTCAATGAACTGCCGAAACGGCTTTTGCTCTGCATAGCCCACTGGCACGATGCGGTCGCCGAACTGCTCGCGAAAATACGCGGGCGTCCATTTGTGTAGCGCCGGCCAGCCAGGCGCCACATCCGTCACCACCACGGGGCGCCCGGCGCGCATGAATCGGTGCAGAAAATCCCGGTAAGGCAGATAAGCCGCCGAGACTTCGTCGACCGGACGGGTGAGCAAGGCGTCATCCGCGAGTTGGGCCAGTGCAGACATCGACAGGTCCTTTCCACGAGGGAGGCGGGCACAAATGAGGGCGCACAAGGGGTGCGCCTCACTCTACGCCGCTGAGCCTGCTGCCGTCACGCCCTAGGCTTTGGGATGAGCCAGCAATGAAGTCTTTACAAAAAGGGATTAGAAAGCCGCTCTTCGCCGAAGGTGCTTTCAGGCCCGTGCCCGGGCGTGAAGGTGATGTCGTCGCCCAGTGGCAGCAGCTTGTGCTTGATCGCGTGGATCAGATCGGCGTGGTTGCCGCCCGGGAAGTCGGTGCGGCCAATGCTGCCGGCAAACAGCACATCGCCCACATAAGCGTGGCGGGCTTGCGGGTCAAAAAACACCACATGGCCCGGCGTGTGCCCTGGGCAATGGATCACCTGCAAGGTGCTGTTACCGATGCGGACCTCGTCGCCATCCTTCAGCCATTGCGTGGGCTTGAACGTTTCGGCCTGCGGGAAGCCGAACATCTGCGATTGCTTGGGCAGGCCGTCAATCCAGAACTGATCGCCCGGGTGCGGGCCGATGATGGGCAGGTGGTGCACCCGTGCCAACGTGCCCGTGGCGCCTGCATGGTCGATGTGGGCGTGGGTCAACCAAATCGCTTTGAGGGTCAGGCTGCGCTCGCGCACCGCTTGCTCCAGCACCGGGATGTCGCCGCCCGGATCGATCAAGGCCGCATCGCCCGTTTCATCGCACCACACCAGGGAGCAGTTCTGTTCAAAGGCGGTAACGGGGATGGTGAGGCGTTGCAGCATGAGCGTGTCGAAAGGAATCGGATAACAAAGTTTCAAAATTCAAAACATAGTCGTAAAGCCCACTGGGTTGCCTTAGCAGCCTCCAAAGACAGGTCTGCGATGCAGACCTTGGCCCCCCGCGCGGCATACTCCAGCGCAACCTCTTTTCCGATGCCACTGGCTGAACCCGTGATGATGGCGACTTTGTCTTTGAGTTGCATGTGAATTTCCTGTTTCAACGAGCCAAATAGTCGTGAACCACCGCACCCAATGGCAAGGTCAGGTCAGCAAGGATGTGCACGGTTGACAAAACCTCTAGCACCGGCAGATCCGCAACAGGTGCCAGGGCATGGCTACGCAAATCCAGCGAACCGGGACCAGACCACGCGCCCTTGATCTGTATGTCCGTCAGGCTATAACGCACCAACTCACATACCCTGGGCGTACCATCTACATGAGGCATTATCTTGAGCAGGTAGTTGGGGGCGGCCATTGAGGCCTTGACCTTCTCCAGATCCAGGGCCTGATGTTTGAATCCCATCGTGCCGGTTGCTACCCGAAAATCGCTGTAGTCAAGTGTGCCCATCAGCGTGTCGGTGTGCACTCGCAGCTCTGGCTGCCCCAATTTCTTGGGAAAGCCCCACAACTCACGCCCTGCCGCTATCGGTGGGTGATCATTGAGGAACATCGACAACACATAACCGCCAGTCTCATTCCCATGCCGAACTGGGATGACCTGGCCGGACTCGCAGTAATGCCCGAAACCGGTGGAGTCCGGCATGTTGATGAACTCGAACTTGACGACAGGTTCAAGCAATTCCAACGGCGCCGGGATCAATCTGCGTAAAGCGTCTGGGTCCGTTCTGTAGGTAATGATCAGATATTCCCGATCAATGAATCGATAGGGCCCCGATGGATAGGCCGGATTGTGAAGGGGCATGGCGAATGCCCTTGAGCGCACGTCATCTTCCGTCATGTCGACCTTTCAGTCCTCTTGAGGTAGTTCGTGAATCACCATACCCACGTGGGGAGGCAAGGGCTTGAGCCAACATTTGTGTCGCAATGCCCTATCTGCATCCCGTATACCGGCTTGCCATCGGGTATTCAGGCTTGAACGCGCAAAATCCACATCTTTGTTGTGATCATCCGTTGGCAATGCCCGCATGATGAGGCGCACGATGTTGATCGTTTTGCGACAACCCAATTGAGTCAATCGCTTGATGTCCGGGTCTTGCCGCTCCTTGTCCGTCAGACGAGACGACAAGATGTTGATGGCACGCCGCATGTTCTGCATGTCTCGGTGATCTTCAAGATGCTCGCGTGTGCGGCTAGAGTACTGAATGTCCTTCTGGCGTGCCATCGCTGCACTGATCGATCGGGGTTCTTCTTCTGTCGGATCCCAGAGGTCAACCATGAAGCACAGCGTGTCCCGACGTTCGGCATCGTCAAGCACGATGTCTGCTGGGGTGTTCGAGTAAATGCCACCATCCCAATAAGCCTTGCCGTTGATCAGCACCGGCGGAAACCCAGGTGGCAGTGCCCCGCTGGCCATGATGTGTTTGGGTGTCAGCCGCTCCTTGGCGCTGTCGAAAACGACTAGCTTGCCCGAACTAACTTCGACGGCGCAAACCGTGCATCTCACATGCCCAGCGTTCAAATAGTCAAAGTCGACCAGACGCTCCAACGTGGCGTGCAAAGGCGACGTATCGTAAAAACCGGCTTCCGGTGTCGGCACATGTTGCTCGATGTTGAACGATGCGCCCTTGCGCGGCACAAAAAATCCGGGAATCCCCCGCGCGAGGGTGTCCAAATAGCTGTTTGCTTTGATCCACCGGCCCAACCATGCCGTGAAAGGCGCAAAATTGGAATCGAGTTGAACATCGGCGCGCCCGACCTGTTGCCAGAACTCCTGCAATCTGGCCAATCGACGCTCCGGTGGATTACCTGCGATCAACGCACTGTTGATGGCGCCAATCGATGTCCCAACCACCCAATCCGGAATGATCCTCTGTTCTGTCAGAACCTGAAAGACGCCGCCTTGATAGGCGCCCAAAGCACCGCCTCCCTGCAACACCAAGACAGTTTGGGCAGATTCATGAGGAACGTTC
This sequence comes from Burkholderiales bacterium, assembly GCA_028864885.1. Lineage (GTDB taxonomy): Bacteria > Pseudomonadota > Gammaproteobacteria > Burkholderiales > Burkholderiaceae_C > Aquabacterium. Next base: position 12,882 of record JAGWLR010000002.1, read on the forward strand.
TTCCGAGAGATAGCTCGTGGCATGACAGCGGCCTGATGGCAATGGTTTGAGCGACAGATTACCGCATAGCAGGTCGGAAAGGGCTTGAATTGGGGCGATTGGGCTCCGAGGTCGGCCAGCCGCCACCGAAAAACGAACCTTCATGTCAGCAGCGAATCTACCCACGTTGGGTATTTCGTAGCCTGCTGCAGGCTGTTGGGGCGTGACTCAGCGAAATCTACGGACCCTTGTTGTGCAGAAAGACCATTGATCCATACTTTTGGAGTGACCATGTCAGAAGATTTCGAAGTCAAGCCCGTGCATGATGAAGTGGTTGAGGAACTGGTGCGAGAAAGCAATCTGGCTTCTCGTGTTGCGCTGTTTACCGCTATCTTGAGCACTCTGGGCGCCATCTTCGCGTATCGCTCGGCGGGCACAGAGGTAGATGCATCTGCCCTGCGTAGTCAGGCAATCTTGCTACAGGCGCAAGCCAGCGACAGCTGGAACTATTACCAAGCCAAGAGCCAGCGTGCATACCTGGCCAAAAGCATGGCTCGGCTGTCGGCTGACGAAGCCGTCAAGGCTGAATTCTCGAAAGAAGCGATGCACTTCGAAGCAGACAAACGTATAGCCGAAAAGCAAGCCCGGGATCTTGAAATTCAATCCCGTGCAAAGCTTAACGAGTCTGAGGATTCGCTGCGACCACACCATCGGCTCGCACTCGGCATGTCGATCTTGCAAGTGGCGGTGGCACTCGCCTCCATCACGGTACTGACGCGTCGGAAATGGCTGTTTGTCATTGCTGGCGTGACAGGTACGGCTGCAATTCTCACCTGTGCGTCGGCATTCCTAATCTGAGCGGCCGCTTTGATTACTACCGGCCAATCGACTGGTGGCGTGCGTATGGCCGTACCGCCACCGAAACCTGCCACGCAACAGTTGGAGGCATCGTCCCAATCCTGAATGGCCGGTCCGGTTTGAGGTCACTGGGCGGAACCGACACGTTACAGACCTAGCCAGAGGGCGAGCTTGACGCCCGAAAGGTGCCGCGCAATGGCGCAGCAGTACGCTGTAAAGCCGTAACGAACAGTTGGAGGGATGGATTTCACGCTACTGAAGCTGCCCTAGATGTCGTAGCTCCTAAACGAAAGCCAGCCGACTTCAAAATCCGTAGTCAGCGGATCTGCTCACACCCTTAACGGCCTGAATATTTCAGGGAAAATTCGTTACTGAAGCCACTCCATTGTTCATGGTCATGTAGAGCGTCGAGCCATAAATGGCAACTCCGTGGGGCGCCCCAATGATGCCGGGCAATGCCCCGGGGACAAAACCGCTTTTTCTTGGGACACCCACCACGGTTGTGACGACGCCGGTCGGTGTGATCTTGCGTATGGTCGTATTGTCTGCGACGTACAAGTTACCTGCGCGATCGGTGGCCATGCCCTGCGGATAGACCAAACGGGCTGTCGATCCGATCCCGTCCACGCTGTCTTGAACCCCCGCCATGCCTGCCAGCGTGCTCACCACTCCTGCTGGCGTGATCTTGCGGATGGTTGAGTTGTAAGAGTCGGACACATAGACGTTTCCGGCGCTGTCCGTAGCTACGCTTGAAGGATGATCGAATCTGGCTGCTGCGCCAATGCCGTCCACGCTGCCTTGAGCCCCCGCCGTTCCTGCCAAGGTGCTCACCACTCCTGCGGGTGTGATTTTGCGGATTGTGTTGTTCGCTAGTTCGGCCACGTACACGTTGCCCGCGCTGTCGGTCGCTATGCCATTCGGCCAGTAGAAACTGGCGGCCGATCCGGTGCCATCCCCGCTGCCTTGCACTCCCGCCGTACCGGCCAAAGTGCTCACTACCCCAGCCGGCGTGATTTTGCGAATCGTGTCGTTTGCACTATCAGCGACATACACGTTGCCAACGCTATCAGTGGCGATGTGTCCGGGCCCAGAGAAGCTGGCCGTCCCTCCAGTGCCATCGGCGCTACCTTGTACACCGGCTGTACCAGCGAAGGTGCTCACCACCCCAGCCGATGTGATCTTGCGAATCGTCCTGTTGCTGTAGTCGGCCACATAGACGTTACCCGCGCGATCCGTTGTGGTGCCATATGGATTAAAAAAACTGGCTGCCGCTCCGTTGCCATCCGCGCTACCTTGGGCACCCGCCGTACCGGCCAAAGTACTCACTACCCCAGCCGGGGTGATCATGCGAATCGTGTTGTTTCCACTGTCAGCCACATACACGTTGCCGGTGCTGTCGGTCGCAATGCCCATGGGGTAGGTGAATCTAGCGGCCGATCCGCTGCCATCGGCGCTTCCCTGCGCACTCGCCCGGCCTGCCAGTGTGCTCACCAACCCACTCGGCGTGATTTTGCGGATCGTATGGTTTCTGCTGTCCGCTACATAGACGTCACCCAGGTTGTCTGTCGCGACGGCAGCTGGGTTGTTAAAAGTGGCCGACGTTCCGATTCCATCGCCGCTATAAGCCACGCCGGCAATGCCAGCCAAAGTGCTCACCACCCCCGCAGGCGTGATCTTGCGAATCGTGTTGTTGAAAGTGTCAGCCACATACACGTTACCGACGGTATCCGTCGCAATACCCAAAGGGAAATTGAAACGGGCGGCTGATCCGCTGCCGTCTGCGATACCTTGCACGCCGTATGTGCCTGCCAAGGTACTCACATCCCCAGCAGGCGTGATCTTGCGAATCGTGTTGTTGTAGGATTCGACCACGTAGACGTTGCCATCGCTGTCCGCCGCGATGCCAGCAGGGGCGCTGAATCGGGCTGCGGCTCCATTGCTATCTAAGTTTCCTGCCCCAGCGGTATTGCCCGCAAATAGGGCCAAAGTCGGGGCCGGGGTTGTAGCCATACTTCCGCCCCCGCTACCGCCCCCGCATGCGCTCATTAGCCCCAAGATTGCGCCGGTCATCAGGGCCGATGCAGCGCGTTTCGGTACCGATTGAAAAAACAATTTCATCACTCCCACACCATTTTTCTGATCAAGACTTGTGGAACCAAAACATGAGCGCAATTTTGAACGATCTGGACGCAACCCTATAACCACGATAAGGGCCTATCCCCCTGCCCAAGTGGAGCTAAATCCCAAGTCTCGAAAGCTGCCTTTGGCGGCTGATCGCTTTTGGCTAGTGCCAGTTCGTGGACGGTACCAACACCTGACATTGGTTGGATGCCGTTCAAGAGTTCAAGAAGCCTCTTCGATTAAACTGGTTGCGAGGTCTATCCTTTCCCCCGCCTACGATCAGTGAAAACCGGCACATACATTTGTCGCCATGAAAACACACCTCACCTCTAGCTCCGCCGGCTCACGCATCTCGCTCTCAGATTGGGCGGCCGGCGGACGACGGATCAGCTATCGGGGCCATTCGATCTTCGTGCGCAGCGGTGGTGACCCTGCTGCAGAGCCTTTGCTGCTCATTCACGGCTTCCCAACGGCTTCGTGGGATTGGGAGGCGCTCTGGCCGGCCTTGACGGAGCGTTACCGCGTCTACACCTTTGACCTCATCGGCTTCGGCTTGTCTGCCAAACCAAGAGTCTACGACTATGCCATCGTGGACCAGGCGAACCTGTGTGAGGCTTATCTCAAAGGCGAGGGTGTACATGCTTACCACGTGCTCGCTCACGACTATGGTGACAGCGTGGCCCAGGAACTGCTGGCACGCCGCCATGAGCCTGGGGCTCGCCCCAAGATTCTGAGTGTTGCGTTACTGAATGGTGGCTTGTTTCCAGAGGCGCATCGACCGGTGCTGGTTCAAAGGCTGCTGTTGTCTCCACTGGGCTTTCTCCTGAGCAAGTTCAACAGCCGCGCCACACTGGCCAAGAGCATGCGTCAGATCTTTGGCCCAGAAACCCAACCGGATGACGCACTGATCGATGACTTCTGGTCACTGCTGAATACGAACCATGGTCAAGCTGTCATGCACAAGCTCATTCACTACATACTGGAGCGCCGCCAAAATCGGGCCCGCTGGGTCGGTGCGCTTCAAGGGCGGGATGTGCCCATCAAACTCATCGATGGCACCTTCGACCCGATCTCTGGCGGGCACATGGTGGCACGCTACAAAGAGTTGGTGCCACAACCCGATGTGACTGAGCTAGATGGGATCGGTCACTACCCACAAGTGGAAGCGCCCAACGCCGTGCTGAAGGCCTATCTGGCGTTTCGGGCGACTCAATAAGCCCTTTCAAACTTTGGCCGGGGCAGACGACCAGGTTTTGACACAGAGTTCAGGACACACAATGGCGCGGGCAAAGGAAGCGGAAAGCAAATTTTTGATGGATGTATCAATGTATCGAACCGGTTTGATGCACCTGATTATTTGGCTGCGACATACGTACTCCTGAGTAGGTGCGCCGTTTAGTTTGGCATCAGATGATTCAAACTCTGCCAACCCTGCACGCCCATATAGATACCAACAAGTGCCATGATCACACCGGACAGATAAGGCGCGCGCTGGGACACAGCACCAAAGCCTGACCACCGCTTGGAGATCCGCTTGATGCTCAACGCTGCAAGCACCCCGGAAGCCACCATGGTCATCGCCAGTCCTACACTGAAACCCATGACCAATGTGGCGCCCAGCGCCATCCGCTTGACTTGCAAGCACAGCAGCAGCACGGCGACAGAGGCCGGGCAGGGAATGAGCCCGCCAGTCAGACCAAACATCACAATTTGAGGCGTTGTCACAGCCTGATTGGCAAAGCGCTTCTGGATGTCAGCCTCATGCGCGGCAGCATGAGCATCAACGTGTTCATGCGCATGCCCGTGGTTTGTGCAGTGACCGTGCTCATGGTCGTGTGAGTGCGGGTGGTGATGCGCGTGCTCACCGTGGTCGTGGAAGCACGTTGCTTGCGCTCGGCTGGTCCGCCAGATCATCCAGGCAGCCACACCGAGCACGATCACCGCAGAAGACAGCTGGAGGTAGGCTTCCACACCGTGCATATTCCAGTTACGCCCGAAATAGAGACCAGCCATGGCGACGGCCCACACAACGGCTGTATGGGACAGCGTAGCGGACAGACCGAGCATGACAGCCTGTGAAACAGTGCCTCGTACAGCGACGATGAACGCGGCCATCATCGACTTGGAATGACCGGGCTCCAGCCCGTGAAGCGCACCGAGAAGAATGGCGCTTGGCAGGAACATCCAGGCGTTACCGCCATGTAGCAGGTTTGCGAATTCCATGAATGAATGCCTCAGAGGTACTTGGTGATTTCTTTGAATTCGCGGATTGTTTCCTGCGCACTCTGCTTACCTTCACCAACAGCGTGCTCCAGGCAGTGATCAATGTGGTCATGCACAAGCGTCTTTTTGGCCTTGGAGATGGCGTTTTCTACGGCGAGCAACTGCTGAGCAATGTCCAGGCAGTCTCGGCCGCTTTCCACCATCTGAATGATGCTGTTGAGGTGGCCATAAGCACGCTTGAGGCGCTTGAGGACATCTGGGTGGGTTGTATGCGTCGTCATGCTCGCATCCTATCCTACAGGGGGGGATGTTGGCAAGAGTGTTTTGCGGTGCTACACTGCCCTTCATCGCAACTATGGAGGGCCTCTCCTGTGGACATACCGAGTCGTCGACTGAGCTTCGACACACCACAGGCAAGGTAAAAGGCGGGTGTCATATCTCGCTGCTACCTTGCCACTATTGGCAGGTAGCAAGTTGTTTAGTGCCATCGCGCTGAAGATCTGCTCCCTATTCTGGATTGATGGGAGCCCTCGCATCGACGAGGGCCACAACCGACGTGCACGCCTTGCGTCGGGGAGTAGATATGCGTTTCAAATTCTTGAATGAACGCCAGCTCGGTTCGAGCTTATTGCGTCTAGTAGCGTTACTTGCCGGGGCTTTGGCTGGCGTCAGCCATGCGGCTGATACGGTTGCGCCAGAAAGCTGGAACCTCAAATTCCAGTCAACCTATGTCTGGCAGGAAAAAAGCCCGTTTTCGGCCAGCTACTCTGGCGCCAACAGCCTGTCGACCAACCAGGAGCGCAGCTACTCCTTCACTGCTACGGCGGCTCTGGGCTTTCGTCCCTGGGCTGGCAGTGAGTTCTATGTCGATCCCGAAGCCGCACAAGGTGTCCCCCTGTCGAACTTGACGGGGCTTGGTGGCTTCACCAACGGAGAAATGGCGCGCTCCTCCGGTCCAACGCTCAAGATCTACCGCGCCCGAGCCTTTCTGCGTCAGACCTGGGGTGATGGTGGCGAGCAGGAAGCTGTCGAGTCGGCTGCCAACCAACTGGCTGGCATGGTGGACAAGCGCAGATGGGTGCTGACGGCTGGCAACCTCTCCGTCATCGACATTTTTGACGCCAATATCTACAACCACGACCCACGCACTCAGTTTCTCAACTGGAGCGTGATGACGCATGGCGCGTTTGACTACGCAGGCGATGCCAGAGGCTATTCCTGGGGGCTGGTCCTGGAGCGTTATCACGATGATTGGGTGATTCGTGCCGGGCGTTTCATCGAGCCCAAAGAACCCAACCAGCAGGACCTTGATGATCGCTTGTTCAAGCACTACGGCGACCAGATCGAGCTGGAGCACGCGCATGAACTGGGCGGGCAACCGGGCAAGTTGCGGCTGCTCGCGTTTCGAAACCGGACCAAGATGTCTCGCTATCAAGATGCCTTGGATCAGTCTGCCAAGACCGGGGCAGCCCCGGACATCAACGCGGTGCGCACGGGCGATCAAGTCAAGTACGGCCTGGGGCTCAATCTGGAGCAGGCCATCTCGCCTGACATTGGCCTGTTTGCGCGTGGAAATTGGGCTGATGGTGCAACAGAGACGTATGCCTTCACGGAAATCGACCGCTCCATCTCTGCTGGCACCTTGATCAAGGGAGCGCGATGGGGGCGAGGTCAAGACAGTGTCGGCTTGGCTTTTGCACGCAATGGTCTGTCTCAGGCGCATCGCAGCTACCTAGCTCAGGGCGGCTACGGCTTTTTCATTGGCGATGGCAAGCTGCGCTACAAGCCAGAGACGATTGTCGAGGGCTTCTATGATCTGAGTTTGTGCAAGGCCGCTTGGATCTCGCTGGACTGGCAGCGGATTTTCAACCCCGCCTACAACGCGGATCGGGGACCAGTTTCCGTTGCCACATTGCGCTTTCACACCGAGTTCTGACGATGAAGAGTACCTCACCGCAACTGGTCGTCAAGACCGTCCAACCGAGCTTCACCAAGGTTGATGGCATCGTCTTGCTGACCCTCTTTGGTCTGCTGTGGAGCGCGATGCACTTTGGGCATGGGATGTTGGCTGCCTTCGATCCCGCCAAGATGCCCGAGCTTGACACTTCCACGAGCCAGATTCCCTACTACGCAGGCAGAACGCTTCTGCGCATGTGGATCGCCTTTGCATTCTCTTTGTTCTTTGCGATTTCACTGGGGTACCTGGCCGCCAAGAACGCCATGGCACGAGCCATCATCCTACCCGCACTCGATGTGCTGCAGTCCGTGCCCGTTCTGGGGTTTCTGTCGGCCACCGTCACCGGGTTCATGGCACTTTTTCCTGGCAGCTTGCTGGGCGTAGAGTGCGCGTCCATCTTTGCCATCTTCACCGGGCAGGTCTGGAACATGGCATTTGGCTTCTATCACTCAATGGTCACGGTGCCCAATGACATGCAGGAAGCCGCCACCAACTATGGGCTGTCCCGCTGGCAGCGGTTTCGAGTCGTCGAGTTGCCCGCCTCTGTGCACAGCCTCATCTGGAACTCGATGATGTCCTTTGGCGGAGGCTGGTTCTTTGTGGCGCAGAGCGAGGCCATCAGCGTCATGAACAAGGACATCAAGCTGCCTGGCCTGGGCTCCTATATGGCCTCCGCCATCGAGCGTGGAGACAATCAGGCCGCCTTGCTTGCCGTGGTGGCGATGCTCGTGCTGATTCTGGCCAGCGACCAACTGGTATGGCGGCCAATGCTTGCTTGGGCGGACCGCTTCAAGATTGAATTGACCGGATCCAGTACTGCGCCTACCTCATGGGTCTATGACCTGCTGCAAGGCACGGTACTTTTCGCTTGGCTGCAAGAACGTGTATGGACGCCGCTTGGCGATGCACTCAACCGCTGGTCGGCAAAAGGCCGCCTGCCCAGTGCGCGGGTTAAGCCAGAGCTTTCGCATCGGATTTGGCAAGCGCTGGGTTCACTCATTGGCCTATGGCTGCTCTACGAGATAGCCACTGGCCTGTTCTCCGCGATTGCCATCTTGCACGGCGCCTTGACCTTGCCGTTGTTGCTCAAGGTCATCTGGCTTGGTGTGCTGACCTTCCTGCGCGTACTGGCCATGACCGTCATTGCCACCTTGATCTGGACGCCCGTTGGCGTGTGGATTGGTTTTCATCCTGGCGCCGCCAGATTCGCTCAGCCGCTTGCCCAAATCGGCGCATCCTTTCCCGTGAATATGACGTTTCCCGTGGTCGTGGGCTGGTTTGTGGCGACCCATACCTCGATGAACTGGGGCAGTATCCTGCTGATCGCCATGGGTACCCAGTGGTATATCCTTTTCAACGTGGTGGCCGGCGCGATGTCTATCCCCAATGACTTGAAGGAGGCCGCAGACATCAACGGCTTGAAGGGCTGGCAGCGCTGGAAGACTTTGATCCTGCCCGCGATCTTTCCCTATTGGGTGACTGGCGCCTGTACGGCAGCCGGTGGCGCCTGGAACGCCAGCATCGTGGCTGAAGCCGCGACGTGGGGCAGCACGACTCTGAAAGCAGACGGGCTTGGCGCGTTCATCGCGGATGTGACCCGAGCTGGCGACACCCCCATGATCATCGTCAGCATCGGCGTCATGTCGCTGTTCGTGGTCACGATGAATAAGTTTGTGTGGCGTCGTCTATATGGCTATGCGGAGCGCCGCTTCCGTCTCGATTGATCTTGGTGGCACAAGAGGTTTGATATGAATGAAGCAAGCAACAAGAAGGCGCCGATTGCTGAACTCAAGTCGGTCACCAAGTCCTATCTGACGGACGGTGGACATGAGCTCAAGGTGCTGGATCCGATCGATCTGGCTGTAAGTGATGGCGAGTTGGTCGCTCTGCTCGGGCAGTCCGGCTCCGGAAAGTCAACCATCCTGCGGTGCCTGACAGGTTTGGTCAAACCCAGTTCAGGCATGGCGCTGCACAAGGGCTCGCCCTTGCACGGCGTGAACACCGATGCATCCATCGTGTTTCAGACGTTTGCCCTCTATCCATGGTTGACGGTGGAGCAAAACGTGGCAGTAGGGCTGATGTCACGAGACATGAGCCGCGCCGACAAGCAAGTGGCTGTGGACCGCGCCATTGAAATCATCGGTCTGGCCAATTACCACGCAGCCTATCCTCGTGAACTATCTGGCGGCATGCGTCAGCGCGTGGGTATTGCACGAGCACTCGTTTCTCGGCCCAGGATGCTGTGCCTTGACGAGGCATTCAGCGCACTGGATGTTTTGACCGCAGAGAACCTGCGTCAAGAATTGCTGACGCTGTGGCGCTCGCCAAGTGGCGACCTCAGCTCGATTTTCATGGTCACACACAACATAGAAGAAGCTGTGGAGATGGCCACACGCATCGTGGTCCTCTTCCCGCGACCGGGGCGCGTTGGCCTAGTGTTGGAAAATCCGCTGCCTTACCCGCGTGACAGCAAGAGTCCGGAGTTTCAGCGTCTGGTCAAGTTGATTCACGAGTCCATCACAACCACGACGCTGCCCGACCTGCCACCTGAAGTGCCCATTCCTGGGCAACCCATCTCGCGTGGTCGCTCGCGTATGGAGTCGATCCCGCTGGTTCCGGTGGGCCAGATCCTTGGTTTGCTCAGCTTGTTGCATGACGAGCCGGATCTCTCCAACATCTACGACATCTCCGACGAAATTGGGCGCGAGTTTGGCGAGACCATCGCCATTGTCAAAGCTGCCGAGATTCTGGAGTTCATTGACACGCCCAAAGATGAGGTTGTTTTCACCGAACTCGGGCGTAAGTTCATCGCGTCCGATCCGGCAGGGCGAAAGGCTATCTTCGCTGATCAGGTCTTCAAGCTGAGGCTGTTCCACATCATCCTGGCCCTTCTGCGCGAGTACGAAGAGATTGATTCAGGGCGAATCATTAAGGACATTGCGTCGGTGCTGCCCTATGACAACCCAGAGAAGATCTTCCAGATCATGATTGCGTGGGGCCGCTACGCAGGTCTGATGGACTACAACGCCAAGACGGGGATGGTGTTTGTGCCCGAGGATGAAACCGAGCAGGGTTAAAGCTTTCACTACTGAGCCATCGAATCTCGACAGCTGCGCAAACCCTATGACATGCGCGGTGCTCATGATGACCAAACGTCGGTTACACGCCGAGGAACATGAAGCGCCGAAACACGACACTCTTGATTCGGTCGAGAAGGAGGGCGAACACGGCGACGGCACAGACCAAGGCGCCTACGAGTTCCAGTGGGACTGCTGCCATCAGCGTTCCGGTTACGGCCAGCACACTCACCAGGACTATGTCGATGGCGCTGGCCCACGCCATGAGCGTTCCGGGAGCGAACGCCCACATTGGCCCGTCGTTGCGAAGTACGTAGATGTTGGTCTGCGTGGTGAATACCAGCAGCAGGAACACCATCGTTTGCGTCTGCCCGGCACTCAGCCCGAACTGCGTGAGCGCCACGCCATACAGCGATAGCGTGAACGCAAGCGAAACTGCTGCGAGCACGGCCGCGGCGCCGACCAGTTGCCCGACTCGCCAGCGTTGTGGCTGTGTTGCCGGTCGAACGCGGTCGGTTGCGATGCTCATTGTGACGAAGTCATTGGCGAACAGCAGCAACACGATCAGTCGCGGTGAAATCACAAAGCCTTTGGTGAGCCAGAGACCGAGTGTGAGGAAAACGACGATCTCAAGTGTCTTGACTATCTTGTTGAGAATATACGTGAGCATGCGTCGGTGCACTTCTCGCCCTATATCGACCACGGTCAGGACGCCACTCAGGCCCGGATCGGTCAGAACAACGCCTGCTGCAGCCTTGGCCACATCGGTGGCACTGGCCACGGCGATCCCGAGTTCCGCCTGTCGCAGCGCAGGTGCGTCATTGACGCCGTCGCCCGTCATCCCCGCGACGTGTCCGGCCTGTTGCAGCGCACTGACGATGGCATGCTTTTCTTCTGGCAGCACGCGGGCGAAGATGTCGCATTTTTCGGGTTGTCGTAAGTCGTCTTCGTGCGGAACGCAGGTCCGTGTGCCCAGCCCAAGTCGTTGTCCGATTGCCCGTGCTGTTTCCAATGCGTCGCCGGTGGCCATGCACACTCTCACGCCACGCTGGCCGAGTTTTGCGATGAGGTCGGCAGCGTCGTCTCGCAGCGGATCGGAGAGGCCGACCAGGCCGATCGGTCGAATCGCGCCCACCGGGCCTGCCGCAACCGCGAGCACGCGCGCTCCCCCAGCGGCCCAGTCCCTCCCCGTGTCTTGCGCGGCTTGACGCTGGGCCGCGTCGGCCCCGCAATGTTCGAATACTGCGCTGGTCGCGCCTTTCAGTGCATGCCACTCCTGTCCATCGACGACATAGATGCCTTCACTGAATCGGGTTGCCGGATCGAAGGGGCGAAAATCCGTGCGTGCGGGCAGAAGCGCAGATTTTGCGCTCGTACGATAAGCACAAAGGATCGCAAGGTCGAGGGGATCCTGCGATGCATCGTCGCTGGCCATTGCTGCTGCGCGTAAGACGGTGTCCTCGTCGGCATCTGCCCATGCCTTGACCCCGGCGACGGACAGCCTGTTCTGCGTCAATGTACCGGTCTTGTCGGACAGTAGGGTATCCATTGCCGCTGCTTCCTCTACCGCAGGCAGCCTCGTGACGAGAACACCCAGTTTTGAAAGGCGTGTGCTCGCAAGAGCCGTAGCAAAAGTGTAGGTCGCCGGCAAAGCGACCGGAACCGACGCGACGAGCAGCAATAACGCGAACACCGCAGTATCGCCTAAGGGCAGATCATGCGTCGCGGCGTAAAAGATGACCAGTACCACGAGCACGAGGTCGAAGGCGACGAGGCGCTTGACGATCGAGAAGATCGTGCCTTGCATATGGCTGGGTGCGTTGGACGTGCGCACGAGTTCTGCCGTCCGACCGAAGTAGGTTCGCGAGCCGGTGGCGGCTACTTCGCCGCTGGCTTCGCCCTGATGTATGACCGACCCGGTGTACGCGGGCTGTCCGGGGCCTGCGTCGACAGCGAGAGACTCGCCGGTAAGGGCCGACTGATCCAGCGTCACTGCCCCATCGAACAAAACGAGGTCTGCGGGGACGATGTCGCCTGCTCGTACGTGCACCACATCTCCAGGAACCAGTTGCGCGGCGGGAAGCTGACCCCACTGCGCGTCGCGGAGCACGCGCGCATTGACCTGCAATTGCCGTCGCAGCAACGTCAGCGCGTTTTGAGCGCGCCCTTCCTGAATGGAGGCAACAAGGGCATTGAAAGCAAGCAGAAACAGGATGACCAGGGCCTCCTCGCCACGATGAAGCATGACCTGTAGCACGATCACCACTTCGAGCATCCAAGGCACCGGCCCCCAGAGTTTTCCGAGAAGCAGGCGCCATCGCGGTGTGCGAACCTCTTCGATCGCATTCACGCCGAATGATTTCAGGCGATGCAGGGCTTCTGCCGACGTAAGTCCTGTTGCTCGATCGGTGGTCGGCAGCGCTTTTGCAGTGTCAGCGGGAGGTTTGGCGGCGCTTGTCATTGTGAGGGGGCGATGAGGTTGACCGAGGGAACATTGTCGCCCGCTGCGTTATAAAGCGGGCCTGTCTCAGGCAAAGCCGAAGGTACTTCTATGAAAGCGTGTGTTCTGCAAGTGCTGTGTCTGGCAAGCTGTGCCTCGTGGAGCGAAGCCAGCTACGCCGAAGCGGGCCAGGTCAATGCCGCCCTCAAGCTAACAGTCGGCGACTACCAGTACCAAGATGACCAAGGCCAGGACGTTAACCTGCGCTGGCAGCATGGCAACAGCCATGTATGGCTGGGCCACTATCACGACGGCAGCTTCGGCTCGCAAGACCGCATCGGTGCCGACACCAGCATCGACATCAGCGACAATGTGTCCTTGCAGCCTTCCGTGCAGGCGGCCACCGGCGATTTCGTCGGTGGCAGTCTGAATGCCCAGATCGGCCATCAGTGGTATGGCCTGGTGGGATGGGGTCGTACCAACCTGAAACCTTACTTCAACCTCAATTTCGACCCCAATGATGCGGTCACCCTGGGCGCCGGACACCAATTCGACAATGGTCAGAACTGGTCATGCTTCGTTGTGCATGATGACCGCCTGCACACAGGCCAGACCGACTGGCATCTGACCGCACGCATCCCGATTGATGGCGAGCGCCTCTCGTTGGACCTGATGCGCAAGACTGGCGAGAGCGATGTGGGCTATATCCGTACCTGGTCCCTGAGCGTTGGCTGGGACTTCCCGAGCTGGTTCATGAGGTTGGCGCGAGATCCCAAGCAGAACTTCACTGGCCAGGACGCTTGGCGCGTATCTGGGGGCGTCCGATTTTGATGCCCGGGCCGTATCAACCTGCACTGACCAGCGCCAACAGCAACTTGGGGGCACACGCAGACAGCTTGGTAGATCAGCCGCCGTCCCAGACGATGTCGCCGCACAGCACGCGCAACACGTCCTGGCCCATGACCTGGCATCGAAAGGCCACCGAGGCGGTCACGCATTGATGCGCCCCGATCAGGGTTCGATAGGGGCGCGTGATCTGGACCTGATCGATGTGGTCAACCGCCCGGCGGAAGTAGGGGCGCCGCGACCAGCACGCGCCTTCGGCATCCAATAAAGGTGAGGCTTGCGCGCCCTGCGCCGGCTGACGTTGAGCCGACCACAGGTTGTGACCGATTTGGTGGCCATCAGCATCGAGCAGGTAGCACACCTCGGCCTGTGGCAGGCCGAGGAAAGCCTGGCAAGCTTCTTCAAGCGGGCGGTTGGCGAGCATCATCTGCCGAGCCTGCTCAATGGCGTGACGAACCGGCGCAATCGATGCGTGATGCTCGTCGCGTTTGCGAAGCCTCATTTGGCGAAGGTCGTCGTACAAGGTGCGCAGCGATTCGGGCTCGTGGTGCGCGGGGGCGAGCAGGGGTTGAGGCCGCCCGAAGAAATAGCCCTGCACCATGTCGGCATCGCTGTCGAGCGCTAGCAGGGCTTCATCAATCGTTTCCACACCTTCCATCAGGACCATGGCCCCGCACTCATGCAACAGCGACACCATCTGGGCCACGATGCGTTGGGCGCGCCGGTCGCTGGCGGCTTTGGCCACCAGGCTGCGGTCGAGTTTGACGATGTCGGGCTTGATCTGCCAGACCCGGTCGAAGTTGGAGTGCCCAGCACCAAAATCGTCAATGGCGATCTGAATGCCCAGCGAGCGGGCGATGGGCAGGGCTTGATCGAAGTACCCGGCCAGCTTGCCGCCGACTTCCAGCACCTCGATGACCAGATGCTCACAGGGCACGCCGAAGTGCTGGCAGACCTGTTGCAGGTAGCTGGCACCCACCCCTTGCGCCAGTAGCTGGAAGACATCGGGGTGGATGTTGAGAAACAACCATTCGCCGTGGCGTTGTTGGCGGGCATAGTTGCCCAGATGGATCATGCGGCTGAGCCGGTCGCAGGCGGCCAAGGCCCGATCGTCTTGGCAGCCATGGAAGACATCCAGGGGCGGAACCGAGCGGCCTGTTTGGTCGTGCGCACGCAGCAGCGCTTCATGCCCCACCAACCGCATGTGCGACAAGCTGTAGATGGGCTGGAAGTGGCTGCTCAGAATGTGGGGGCCGAAGTGACCCACAACGCCCCCTGGCGTCGATTCAATTTGATCGAATAAGCGTGACGGCGGTCGCGTTGACTCGCTCATGGCATCGGGAGCTTTCCTGCGGGCAACTACTTTGGGTTTATCGGTCAAGCCTGAGGATACCTGAGGGTAGATCCTCCCTGGCGAAGACCCCTATCTGTTGGTGGCCCCCGGATTGGCTTTTGTGGCCTTCAGCAAAGAGCCGTCAGCCCTTGACTAATCCAATGATTCAACTATTATTGAAATATGGAAGAAAACGAAGTCATCAAATCCCTCACGGCTTTGGCCCAGTCCGTTCGCTTGCGGGTGTTCCGGGCTTTGGTTGTGGCTGGGCCCAAGGGGCTGACGCCGGGGGCTTTGGTGGAGCAATTGGCCGTGCCGGCGACATCGCTTTCTTTTCATTTGAAAGAGTTGGTGCACGCCGGGTTGGTGTCGCAAGAGCGAGAGGGGCGCCACCTGATCTATCGCGCGGCTTTCGATCACATGACGGCGTTGCTGGGCTACCTGACTGAGCACTGCTGCCAGGGCCAGCCATGCAGCACCACCGAATCCCCCACCGCAGGCACGCGTGCCTGTTCATCTTGCTGACAGGAGATCGCCATGAAGCGCTTTCACGTTCACATCCATGTTGACGACTTGGCTCGCAACATCGACTTCTATTCCAAGATGTTTGGCGTTCAGCCCGCGCGGGTCGAATCCGACTACGCCAAGTGGATGCTGGATGAACCCGCAGTGAACTTCGCCATTTCGATCCGTGGCCATGGGCATGTGGGGCTGGATCACTTGGGTATCCAGGTGGACAACGATCAAGATCTGGCCACGCTCAAGGCGCAGGCTCAGCAAGCCGATCTGGCCTTGATCGACGAAGGGGCCACCACCTGCTGCTACGCCCGCAGCGACAAGCATTGGGTGGTCGATCCCCAAGGTCTGCCCTGGGAGCATTTCCGCACGCTGGGCACGATTCCGACTTTCCGCGAATCGCCTGACCTTGTGCAAGATGTGGCGGCGCCAGAAGCTGCCGCTGCCAGCCCGTGCTGCACGCCTCTTCCCCGAGCCAAAGGCTCGCCCATCCCCATCAAACAAGCCGGATCTGGCTGCTGTTGATTCACCATGACCACCCACGTTCTGATCCTGTGCACGCACAACTCGGCGCGCAGCGTCCTCTCTGAGGGCATGCTCAACCATCTGGCCCGCCAACTGGGCAAGGATGTTCAGGCCCACAGTGCGGGCAGCGCGCCCAGCGGCCGAATCAATCCATTTGCGGTTGAAGCCTTGAGCCAGGCTGGCATCGACACGTCGGCTTACCGCAGCAAAAGCTGGGACGAGTTCACCACGCCAGATGCGCCACCGCTGTCCATCGTGATCACGGTGTGCGACAGCGCTGCGGCCGAGGCCTGCCCCGTCTTCTTTGGCGGCAATGGGCAGCCGGTGAAGGTGCATTGGGGCTACCCTGACCCGTCCAACGCCGAAGGCGGTGATGAGGGCAAGCGCCGCGCGTTCGAGCTGACACGCCAAGCCATTGGCTACAAGATGCTGCAGTTGCTGTCTTTGCCGCTTGACACGATGGACAAGCCAGCACTGGCGGACGCATTGGCTGCCATTGCGCGCAGTTGATTGGGGGGCATCATGTCGCAATCCAGCGCGCAGCAAATGAGTGTGTTTGAGCGTTACCTCACCGTGTGGGTGTTTCTGTGCATCGTGGCGGGTATCGCCTTGGGGCAGATGGCACCCGCGCCGGTTCAGGCGGTGGGCCATATGGAGGTGGCTCAGGTCAATCTGCCGGTGGGCCTGCTCATTTGGGTGATGATCATTCCCATGCTCATCAAGGTGGACTTCGCCAGCCTGTCACAGGTCAAAGCCCACTGGCGTGGGATCGGGGTCACCCTGTTTGTGAACTGGGCGGTCAAACCGTTTTCCATGGCCTTTTTGGGGTGGTTGTTTGTTCGGCAAGTGTTTGCGCAGTGGCTGCCGGCCGAGCAACTCGACAGTTATGTGGCTGGGTTGATCCTGTTGGCCGCCGCACCTTGCACGGCGATGGTGTTCGTCTGGAGCCGGCTCACCAACGGCCACCCGCTGTTCACCCTCAGCCAAGTGGCACTGAACGACACGATCATGGTGTTTGCGTTTGCCCCCATCGTGGGCTTGCTGCTGGGCTTGTCGGCCATCACCGTGCCTTGGGCCACCTTGGTGACGTCGGTGGTGCTTTACATCGTGATCCCGGTCATCTTGGCGCAGCTCATTCGCAAATCGCTCCTGGCACGCGGTCAGGCTGCATTGGATGCAGCACTGGCCAAGATCGGTCCGTGGTCGATTTCGGCTTTGTTGGCCACCCTGGTGCTGTTGTTCGCTTTTCAGGGGCAGGCGATCATCGACCAGCCTCTGGTCATCGCCATGCTGGCTGTGCCCATCTTGATTCAGGTGTTCTTCAACTCGGCATTGGCCTACTGGCTCAATCGCCGATTGGGCGAGGCGCACAATGTGGCTTGTCCCTCGGCTTTGATCGGCGCCAGCAATTTCTTTGAGCTGGCTGTGGCTGCGGCGATCAGCCTGTTTGGCTTCAAATCGGGGGCGGCATTGGCCACTGTGGTGGGCGTGCTGATCGAGGTGCCGGTGATGTTGCTGGTGGTTCGCATCGTCAACCAAAGCAAGGGGTGGTACGAACAAGGTGCCCGCCAGGCATGAAGCAGCCCTCGCAACGCCACCAGCTTCCCAATTGCCAGCCCTTTGCCTTTGAATTAGCCGCTTGACAGGGGACAATTGGCACCGACGGTGGCACGCTTGGCAAGCAACGCTATTCCGGGCGATCCAGCTTGGTCGACAGCAAGATCGTCGAGAAGGTGTCTTCCACCCCTTGCACATTGCGGATGCGATCCAACACCGCATCCAGCTCTTGCGTGGAATCGGTCAGCAGCATGGCGCACAGGTCATAACGGCCGCTGACCGAGTACACCTTGGTGATCTCATGGCGCTTCGATAGCTCTTTCACCACGGTGGATTCGTGCCGTGAATCAATCGAGATCAGCACCATGGCCCGGATCACATGGGGCCCGCGGGTGCTGCTCACACTCACGGTGTAGCCGGTGATCACGCCGGCATCTTCGAGCGCCTTGAGCCGTAGTTGCGCGGTGCTACGAGCGCAGCCCAAAGCCTTGGCGAGGTTGACCAGGGGCAGGCGGGCGTTGACCTTCAGCAGCTCGATGAGCTGGTGGTCCATCGCATCCAGATTGGGCTTGAGCGACAGCTTGGCAGTGGGTTTCGGCATAAAGCCATTATGGCGATCAAATTGACTGATTGAAAGCAACAAGTTAAGTCAATTTGATCGTTTTCATCGGCGGGGCGTCTGCCGATACTGAAGGCATGGAGATGGCTGGAGAGTTGTCATGCTGCAGATCATCGAAGCCCCGGAACTCGTGCCCGCCGCATCGTGTTCGAGCACGCCCAGGAAGCTCCTGACCTGGGAGGCCCTGCAGGCTTACGACCCCGAAAGTGAGCCCTGGCAAAAACAGTTCGCGCGTCGCTACACCCATCACCGTGAGCTGATGGGCGTGCTGCACAAGGTCGAGGATGTGGACGACACCGTCTACGCCAAATTCGCGATCGCCGTCACGCCTTACATGGCGCAGCTCATGGACCGCGATGACCCGAATTGCCCGATCCGCCTGCAATACCTGCCGTCTTTCCATGAGCAAACCCATCCCGGCTTTGCCACGTTGCTGGATGAGCTGGGCGAAGAGAAGGACACCATTCCCGGCACGAGCGTGGTGCACCGCTACCCACGTCGGGTTCTGTTTCTGGTCAGCAATACCTGCGCCACCTTGTGCCGCTTCTGCACGCGCAAGCGCATGGTGTCGCAGCCCACAGGCTCGGTCCACAAGGACGAGATCGAGGCCTCGATTGACTACATTGCGAGCAACAAGCACATCGAGGATGTGCTGCTGTCGGGCGGTGACCCGCTGACCTTCACCGATGAGCGCCTGGATGAGATCCTCGGTGAAATTCGGCGCCGGGCACCCCATGTGCGCTTCTTGCGCATTGGATCGCGCATGGTGGTGCAACTGCCCACGCGCATCACGCCCGAGTTGTGCGCGGTGCTGGAAAAGCACCGCGTGCAGATGCTCAACATCCACATCAACCACCACAAAGAGATCACCCCCCTGCTGCGCCAGCGCGTGAAGATGATCCAGAAGGCCGGTGTGATGATGGGCTTGCAGACTGTGTGCCTCAAGGGTGTGAACGACAGCGTGGAGGTGATGCGCGAGCTGTTCATGCAGGCCATCGAGATGGGGGTGCGGCCTTACTACGTGTACTCGACCGACATGGTCGAAGGTGCGCACCATTTCATCGTGCCGCACCGCCGTATGCTGGAGCTGTACGAAGGGCTGCGCGGCTGGATCAGCGGGCCGGCGGTGCCCACCTTCATCGTGGATGGACTGGGCGGCCTGGGCAAGCTGCCCATCATCCCCAGCTATGTGCGAGAAGAGCCCTTGCCCGATGGCAGTGGCACCACCATCCAGTGCCGCAACTATGCAGGCAAGACAGTGGAGATGCCGGGCTTGGGGCAGCACTTCAGCTTGCCCACGAAAAGCAATTGAGCGGGAGGCACCATGAAGCCCGCCTGTCCTTATGGCACCCACCGCGTGATCGAGCCCCTTGGCGTGTTGCCGCAGCCCGCCTGGCGGCTCGACAACACGATGACGGTGCGTGACAACGAGATCCTCATCGACGTGCAGGCGCTGAATGTCGATGCGGCCAGCTTCACTCAAATCAAACAAGCCGCGCAGGGGAATGTGGATCGCATTGCGGCCACCCTCGTGGATATCGTGGCGCGACGCGGCAAGCTGCATAACCCGGTGACGGGATCGGGGGGCATGTTGATTGGGCGCGTGGCGGAACTGGGTGCAGGTTTGGCAGGCAAGAGGGACCTGACCGTGGGCGACAAGATCGCGACCATGGTGTCCTTGTCGCTCACGCCCTTGCGCATTGACCGTATCCACCGGGTGCACCTGCACAAGGATCAGGTAGAGATCGACGGACAAGCCATCCTGTTTGAAAGCGGGCTGTACGCCAAGTTGCCTAACGACATCCCCGAGCCTGTGGCCCTGGCCATCCTGGATGTGGCGGGGGCCCCGGCGCAAACGGCGCGGCTGGTTCAGCCCGGCGACACTGTGGTGGTGGTGGGCGGCGGTGGCAAATCGGGCACCTTGTGTGTGTACGAGGCTCACAAGCGCGCCGGCCCGCATGGCTGTGTGATTGGCCTGTCGCCTTTTGAGCAGGATTGCCAGCGCATGCGCGAGCTGGGCTGGGTGGACCACGCCTTGCAAGTGGATGCCACCGATGCCGTGGCCACGATGCAGGCGGTGGCTCACGCCACGCAGGGCCGCCTGGCTGATGTGGTGATCAACTGCGTGAACTTGCCAAACACCGAAATGGGCAGCATCTTGTCCACCCGGGACCGGGGGCGCCTCTATTTCTTTTCGATGGCGACGAGCTTCACCGCTGCTTCATTGGGGGCTGAGGGGGTGGGCAAAGACGTGGACATGTTGATGGGCAACGGCTATGCCAAGGGCAACGCCGACTACGCCTTGTCGCTGTTGCGAGAGTCGCCGGCCTTGCGGCGCTTGTTCGAAACGCTTTACGTGTGAAGCGAGGCAAGCCATGGTCACCCCCTTGTGGCAACGAATCGAATCGCAGCACCTGCCCACCGTGGCCGTGATGGGCATGAGCAAGAACACCGGCAAAACGGTGTGCCTGAACCATCTGCTGGCTCAGGCTCATGCGTCGGGGCGAGCCATGGGCATCACATCGATTGGGCGCGATGGTGAAGAACGCGATGAGGTGTTCGCCACGCCCAAGCCGGCGGTGCGGGTGACTCCAGGCTGCCTGGTGGCCACCGCCCGCGACACCTTGGTGCGATCGCGAACCCGCACGAAAGTCTTGGGGGGCACCGGGGTTCACAGCCCGATGGGCGAGATCCTGATCGTCAAGGCCATCGAGGCCGGTGACATGGAGGTGGCTGGTCCCTCCTTGAGTCAAGATCAACAGCGGGTCATCGGTTTGCTGCGGCAATGCGGGGCCCAACAGATCTTGCTGGATGGGGCCTTGGGGCGCAGTCACCATGCCTCGCCCGCGATTGCCGACGGCGTGATTCTGGCCACGGGCGCCGCCTTGGGTGGGGGCATGGGCGATGTGCTGCGCAAGACGCGTGACCGCCTGGCCATTTTGGGTTTGACCGTGGCCGAGCCCGACCTGGCTCAGCGTGTACAGCCCGTCTTTGCTCGCGGCGGAGTGGGCGTTTGGGGCCCTGATGGCCAATGCTTGTTTTGCGAGCCGATTGCCACACTCAATGCCGCTGCGGCCTTGATGCACCTGCACAGCCGGCATGCTCGGGCTGGGGCTGTGGCCACCGTGGCGGTGTCAGGCGCGGTGGGGCGCTTGTTTTGGCGTGCCTTGCAGACCCTGCTGGATCACCATCCTGGTTTGACCTTGGTCGTGGCCGATGGCACCCGCTTGTTCATCGACGCAAGGGAGCTGCATGCCTATCAGCGGCAAGGCGGATGCGTGCGCGCCCTGCGCGGCATCCGCCTGCTGGGTGTGACGCTCAACCCCGTCTCGCCAACCGGCGCCAGCTTTGATGCGGGTGCGTTTCTGGATCAGGCGCGAACGTTATTGGCACCGCATTGGGTTGGGGACGTGGGGGCGCCGCCCCTGCCGCAGGAGGAGGAATCATGAGCCACCTCACACTGGATTCATCACAAATCGACCGGGCCCGCGATCTGGCCCGACGCATCGCGCAGCAGGTGCATGAGGACATGCACCGCTTCACCACCACTTCGGTTGAGCGCGCTACCTTGCGCCTGATGGGCGTGGATGGCGTGGATGCCGACCAGGTGCCTTTGCCCAACCGGCTCGTGAGCCACCTGCACGATCAAGGCCTGTTGCGACATGGCGCGGCCGTTACGGTGGCTGGTGCCATGCTGGATCACGGCTTGGGCTTGCAAGAAGTGGCACACGCCGTGGCCGATGGCCGGTTGGAGTTGCAGCGCCCCAAGCATGAGGCCGCCGCCCGGCGCGAGGCCGACCATCTCGCCGCCTATGCATGTGAACGCATCGCCGCCAACCGCGCCACACGCGAAGCCGCCATCGCCCAGCATGGTGACGCCCGCACGCCCTGGCTGTACCTGATTGTGGCCACCGGCAACATCCATGAAGACATCGTGCAGGCTTGCGTGGCAGCCGAGCAAGGAGCCGATGTGATCGCGGTGATTCGATCCACCGGGCAAAGCCTACTGGATTACGTGCCCTATGGCGCCACCACCGAAGGCTTTGGCGGCACCTATGCCACGCAAGAGAACTTCCGCCTGATGCGGGCCGCGCTGGATGAGGTGGGTCACAAGATCGGGCGCTACATCCGCCTGACCAATTACTGCTCTGGCTTGTGCATGCCCGAGATCGCTGCCATGGGGGCCATGGAGCGCCTGGACATGATGCTCAACGACTCGATGTACGGGATCATCTTCCGCGACATCAACATGCAGCGCACCTTCATCGACCAGTTCTTCTCACGCATGGTCAATGCCTATGCCGGCATCATCATCAACACCGGTGAAGACAACTACCTCACCACGGCCGATGCCTATGAAGCGGCGCACACGGTGCTGGCCTCGCAGTTGATCAACGAACAATTTGCCTACCTCAGCGGGCTCAAGCCCGAGCAGATGGGCCTGGGTCATGCCTTCGAGATCAACCCCGCGCTGGAGAACGGCTTTTTGTGGGAGTTGGCCCATGCGCAACTGGTGCGCCAGGTGTTTCCCGAGGCCTGCCTGAAGTACATGCCCCCCACCAAACACATGACGGGCAACATCTTCAAAGGCCACATCCAGGATGCGCTGTTCAACGTGGTCAGTGTGCTCACGCGGCAGAACATCCATCTGCTGGGCATGATGACCGAGGCCATCCACACGCCTTGGATGCAGGATCGATTTCTCGCGATCCAGAACGCACGCTATGTCTTTGGCAACCTGCAGGACCTGCACGCTGAAATCCAGTTCACCCCGGGCGGCCAGATCGAGCGCCGAGCGCAGCAGGTGCTGGCCGATGCCTTGGCGCTACTTGACGCCATCGCCCAGATCGGCCTGCCCGCAGCCATCGCCCAAGGCACCTTTGCCGACATCGCGCGCACCCCCAAGGGGGGCAAGGGGCTGGACGGCGTGGTGCCCAAGGCGGCCGATTATCACAACCCCTTCCCGGCCTTGATGTTGCCGACCTCGCTTCGGCATGAGGAGCGCGTGTCATGAGCACCCAGCCCTTACCTGATACCTTGGTGCGACCCTACGGCGACACCCTGGATGATGGCCGCGTGCAGTTGTCCTTCACGCTGCCTGTGCCGCTGGACGACAATGCCAAGGAGGCGGCGCGCCAGTTGGCCGGCCAGATGGGCATCGAAGAACCGGCGGTGGTGCACAGCGAGAGCATGGGAACGGGCTTCGCCTTCTTTGTGTTGTACGGACGCTGCCGACACCGCGTAGACATGAGCCGCATCCAGGTGGCCAAGCCCGATTTCGAGGTGCTCGACAAAGAGGCCGTGAACGCCAAGATCGCGCGCCTGATGGGGCGCAAGCTGGTGGTGGTGGGCGCCTGCATCGAAACCGATGCGCACACGGTGGGCATTGACGCCATCATGAACATGAAAGGCTTCAATGGCCACAAGGGTCTGGAAAGCTATCACGAGATCCGCGCCATCAACATGGGGGCTCAGGTCGATTCGGAAGACCTGGTGGCACGCGCGATCGACGAGCACGCCGACGCGATCCTCGTGTCGCAAGTGGTGACGCAAAAGAACATCCACCTCGATAACCTGACACGATTGTCAGACATGTTGGAGGCCGAAGGCTTGCGCAGCCGCGTGATCTTGGTGGTGGGTGGCCCGCGCATCAGCCATGAGCTGGCCAAGGAGCTGGGCTATGACGCTGGCTTTGGCCCAGGGTGCTATGCCGAAAACGTGGCGTCCTTCCTGATCGAAGAGTGGGCGCGACGCCATGTTGGGCAACACGCACGTTGACAGGAGACAAGCATGCAAGAGTTCACCAGCCTGATCCGCCTGCGCATGGCCTCGCATGAGGCCCACTACGCTGGCAACCTGGTCGATGGGGCCCGAATGCTGCAACTGTTTGGCGACGTGGCCACCGAGTTGCTGATTCGCAGTGATGGCGATGAGGGCTTGTTCGTGGCCTATGACCGGGTGGAGTTTTTGGCGCCGGTTCGGGCGGGGGATTACATCGAGGCCGAGGGGCGCATCGTGGCCATGGGCAAGTCATCTCGCAAGATGGTGTTCGAAGCCCGCAAGGTGATCAGCGCGGTCGAGGTGCCGGGCCAACCGTCAGCTTGCGATGTGCTGCCCGAACCCGTGGTGGTGTGCCGGGCGTCGGGCACCTGTGTGGTGCCAGCCGCATGTCAACGCAAGGGGGTCTCATGAACCCGCTGATCATCACCGCCGCGCTGACCGGGGCCGAGGTCACGCGTGAGCAGCAACCAGCCTTGCCCGTGTCACCCCAGGAAATCGGCATCGCTGCGGCCGAGTGTGCCGAAGCGGGCGCCAGCATCGTGCATGTGCATGCGCGTCTGCCCGATGGGCAATCCACCCAGGATCCGGTCATCTATGAACAAATCTTGCGCGAAGTGCGCCAGCGCAGCGATGTGATCGTGCAGATCTCGACGGGTGGGGCCGTGGGCATGACCCCGCAGGAGCGCTTGGCGCCGGTGGCCTTGCGCCCCGAAATGGCGACCTTGTCGATGGGGTCGGTGAATTTTGGCCAGGACGTGTTTCTCAATGCGCCCTCCGACATCGCCGTCTTTGCGCACGAGATGCTGCGCCTGGGAGTGAAGCCTGAGCTGGAAATCTTTGACACCGGTATGCTGGCCACCGCCAAGAGATGGCTGCGTCAGGGCTTGCTGCCTCAGCCTGCGCATGTGGATCTGGTGTTGGGGATGCCGGGTGGCATGGCGGCCACGCCCCAAACGCTGCTGTACCTCGTGTCTGAATTGCCCCCCGAGTGCACGTGGTCAGCGGCTGGCATTGGGGCTGCCCAGTTGCCAGTGGTGACCTGGGCCATCTTGCTGGGGGGACACGCGCGGGTCGGCCTGGAGGACAACATCTACTATCGCAAGGGCGAACTGGCGGTGAGCAACGCGCAACTGGTGGCGCGGGTGGTGCGCCTGGCTCACGAGCTGGAGCGCGAGGTGGCCACGCCCGCACAAGCCCGGCAGATGCTGGGCCTGTCGGGTGGCTGACCCCGATCAAGCAGGGCGTTTGAAACGGCGCCGAGCTCGATCCACTTCAGCGCGTGAGGCACAGCCTTCGGCGTGATCGTTGATCAGCCCCATGGCTTGCATGAAGGCATACACCGTGGTGGGGCCCACGAACTTCCAGCCACGCTTTTTCAGATCTTTGGACAAGGCGATCGAGGTGGCAGAGGTCGATGCGGTTTGCGGCGCGGCCAGGTCGGTCGTGGCAGGCTCGTGGCGCCAGAAGTAAGCTGCCAGTGAGCCTTCTGCTTTCACCAACTCTTGCGCCCGGGCGGCGTTGTGGATCACCGCTTCGATCTTGCCGCGGTGTCGTATGATGCCTTCGTCCTGCAGCAGGCGCTCGACATCGGCTTCTTTGAAGCGCGCCACTTTGTGAAAGTCGAAGCCTTTGAACGCTTGGCGGAAGTTCTCGCGTTTGGCCAAAATCGTGCGCCAGCTCAGGCCCGATTGAAAGCCCTCCAGGCACAGCTTTTCGAACAGCCGGATGTCGTCGTCCACCGGAAAGCCCCACTCCCGATCGTGATAGGGCAGGAATTCGGGCGTGATGCTGCACCAGCGGCAGCGCATGAGGCCGTCCGGGCCTTCCCAAGGGGTGTCGTTCATGTGGCCTCCTGATGTGTGGCCGTCCAGCTTAATGCCTCCAGCGCTGCGGCGACGTGAATGCGGGCTTGATCCAAGGGGCGGGGGAGCAATTCTTGCGCGCGTGCCAGCCGGCGCAAGAGGGTGTTGCGGTGGGTGTGCAGCAGGGCGGCCGCCTCGGTGGCATTGCATCCGGTGCTCAAAAAAGTGAGCAGGGTGCGCTGCAGGATGGGGTCGGCCGTGGCCAGATCCCCCAGGGTGTGGGTGATGAACTGCTGCGCGGCTTCGGCATCGTGTGAAGTCAGTGACACCAACCGTACCTGATCGAAGTGGACGACGCGAGTGCGGGCGCGCAAACGCCCCAGCACCCGCTGGGCATTCAGGGCATCGAGGTGCGCGCGCCGAAACCCTTCGATGCCCGCATCGGCCGAGCCCAAGGCCATGCGCACCCCAGCCCAGGCTTTGGCTGACAGATTCAGCGCATGCCAATCCAGCGATTCGCTGCCATCGATCCAGCACCACAAGGTGGCCGCATTCGCAATCACGGTCAGGATGGGCTTGCCCCCGGTGGTACGACTCAGGGCCTGGGCCGCGGCTTCCAGCTGGCTGAGCTCGGTCTCCGCTTCCTCGCTCCAGATCACGGCAGCGTGGTGCGGGTGGCCCAGGCTATAGCCCAGGCGTTGCCCAGCCTGGCGCTCGTCCAGGGAGGCCCCTTCCATGATGCGGCTGACAAGGTCCCGTCGGTCGACGTGGGTGCCCCGCATCAAGTGCTCGCGTTCATTGCGCATGAACTCGGCAATCTGGCTCATGGTGCCGTCGATGTAATCCGAGATCGATCGGGCCGACACCTCCAGCAACTCGCGCAGCTCGGCGGGCTCGGATGTCAGGCTGAATGCGATGTTCATCCACAACTGCCAGGCCGCGCTTTGCGCTGCACGTGAGGAGTTGAAGACCAGATCCGTGGCTCCCAGTCGCAACAACTCGCGTGCATTGGTCAGCATGTCAGCGGAAACGTAGGGCGGCACCGGCGCCCCGGGCTTTTCGATGTTGGCGGCGGCCCATTGGATCAGGCTGCCGCGGTTGACCCGGCGCGACGCCGCAATCAGCACCGGGTCTTCGGCCACAAAACGCATGCCCTCGGATGACAGGCTGGCCTGGTCGATGGCGTCCAGCCACTCCGGCGGCGCGTTGAGGGCGATCTCGGCGCCTTGGCGCAGCAACTCGCGCACGCGGGGCGAGGGCAGAGGCCATTTGGCGGGAGCGCGGGTGGATTTCATGGGCAGCCTAGGGAAATCCTGAGGAGGCCCAGTCGGACGGCTCCCCTAGGAGGTGGTGCAAAGTGCATTGAATTGGCGTGAGATTGATGCAATTTATACCTTGTTTGGCTTGCTTCAAATCAAGAACATGGCAGCCATTGCGTGCAGCCACCTGCTTGAGGAGTTCTTGTGTCAGTCCATCCGCTTCCTTCTGTCGAACACGTCGATGTCCTCATCGTGGGGGCTGGCTTGTCGGGCATTGGCGCCGCCTACTACCTCCAGAAAGAGCAGCCCGGCAAATCCTTCGCGATCGTGGAGTCGCGCGGCTCACTGGGGGGCACGTGGGATCTGTTTCGCTACCCCGGTATCCGGTCCGATTCGGATCTGCACACCTTTGGCTACGAGTTCAAGCCCTGGGTCAACAAAAAGTCCATCGCCGATGGCGACGCCATCCTGGCCTACTTGCGTGAAACCGCAGAAGAAAACGGCATCGACAAAAAGATCCGCTTTCATCACAAGGTGGTGGGGGCATCGTGGTCCAGCAGCGAGGCACGCTGGACGGTCGAGTTGGAAGTGGTTGGCACGGCCTTGCGCAAGACCATGAGTTGTCGCTGGCTCTTCTTGGCATCTGGCTACTACCGCTACGACCAGGGCTTCTTGCCTCAGTTCGAGGGCGTCGAGCGCTTCCAAGGCCAGTTGATTCACCCGCAGCATTGGCCGCAGGATCTGGATTACAGCGGCAAGCGTGTGCTGGTCATTGGCAGTGGTGCCACCGCCGTGACCTTGGTGCCGGCCATGACGGACAAGGCAGCGCATGTGACCATGCTGCAGCGCACGCCTACCTATGTGGTGAGCCTGCCCTCGGCCGACCCCGTCGCCAATGGCCTGCGCAAGATCCTGCCTGACACCTGGGCCTATGCCCTGACCCGTCGCAAGAACATCGCCATCTCGCGTGCCATCTGGAGTCTGTGCCAGAAGTACCCGCGGGCGGCCCGTCGTGTGATCCGCTTTGCCAATCAGCGGCAGTTGCCCAAGGGCTACCCGGTGGACGAACACTTCAACCCGCCCTACAACCCCTGGGATCAGCGTTTGTGCGCGGTGCCCGATGGAGATTTGTTCAAGGCCATCTCCAGCGGCAAGGCCTCGGTGGTGACCGATCACATCCAGACCTTCACTGAAAAGGGGGTCTTGCTCAAGTCCGGCAAGGAGCTGCAAGCCGACATCATCGTCACCGCCACGGGGCTCAACCTGCAGATGTTCGGGGGGGCGCAGCTTCGGGTCGATGGACAGCCGGTTCAGTTGAGTGACAAGGTCGCCTTCAAGGGGCTGATGCTCAGTGGCTTGCCCAACTTTGCGTTCATCGTGGGCTATACCAATTCATCCTGGACCTTGAAGGTCGGTCCGATCTGCGAGCACTTCTGTCGCCTGCTCGCGCACATGGATCGCCAGGGCTACGACATCTGCTACCCCGAACTGCCCAGCTCTGACATGCCGACACGGCCCTTGCTGGACTTCGGTGCAGGCTACGTCCAGCGCGTGATCCATCAGTTGCCCAGGCAGGGCGCAGGCGCCCCTTGGATGATGTCGATGGACTACCTCAACGATGTGGAGGTGCTGCGCCGTGGTTCGGTGGAAGACCCGAATCTGCATTTCGCCAAAGCCGCCCAGGTCAGCCACAAGGTTGACACGGTGGTCAAACGTGCGGTGGGGGCCTGATCATGCGCGCACAAGACGGGCATCGCCCTCTCGATCAGTTCTGCACCGTGTCCACTGGGATGCGGCTGTGTTATCGAACTTACGGGCCCGACTACGCCGAGCCGCTGCTGCTGATTGCTGGACTGGCTTTGCACCTGACCTCGTGGTCGCCTCGCTTCATCGAGGGGCTGGTGCAGCGTGGCTACCATGTCATCACCTTTGACAACCGCGACGTGGGACGCTCGTCGCGCCATGCCGGCACGCCTCCGGGTGTGTGGCGTCAGTTGACGCGGCGCATTGCCCCTGAGGCCTACGACTTGTCTGACATGGCACGTGACGCGGTGGGTTTGCTGGATCACCTGCAGATCGAGCAGGCGCACTTGGTCGGCATGTCGATGGGCGGGATGATTGCGCAAACGATGGCGGCGAACCATGCGAATCGTGCCCATTCACTGACGTCGATCTTTTCGACCACGGGCGCACGCCGAGTGGGGCAACCCGCGGCCTCGACGATGTGGTTGTTGAGCCGCTCGCCGGCTCGTACACGCGACGAGGCCGCTGAAGGCTATCTGCAGATGATGCGGCACATTGGTTCGCAGGGCTTTGATCGCGATGAAGAGGCCTTGCGTGCCTATGCCGAAGAGGCCTGGGATCGGGGCAACGGCGCAACTGCCAGGGAAGGCGTGGCGCGGCAGATTGGCGCGATCATCAAATCGGGTGATCGCACGTCGGCCCTGAAGGGAATTCGGATTCCGACCTTGGTGGTGCATGGTGATCGCGATCGCATCGTGCACCCCAGTGGTGGGCATGCCACTGCGCAAGCCATCCCGGGGGCTCGCCATATCACGATCCACGGCATGGGCCATCAGATCTCAGAGGGTGTGGTGCCTTACCTTGTTGACTTGATCGACGGCCATGCGCAGCGCAGCCCGCAGCCCGAGATGGCCACGCCCATGCAGCCAGACCAACGCCGCTCGGCTTGAACCCAACCAGAAGGAGACCTTATGAGCACTCAACCCGAAATCGTGCCCCGCGAGAAGCTCGACTTTGATCTGGAGGGCGACATCCCTCAATACTGGTTCGGAGGAGACCCCTTCAAGACGCGCTTTTGCGACGCCATGTCCACCATCTTCCCGGAGGGCGAGCGCTACTTCATCTCATGCGTGCGTGACTACCGCGATCAGGTGACCGACCCAGAAATGCTGAGTGAAATCAAACACTTCATCCGGCAAGAAGGGCAGCATGGCATCGTTCACAGCAAGTACAACGAACGGTTGAAACAACAAGGCATTGATGTGGATCGGCTGGAACGCATCACGGCTCAAATGCTGTTCGGATTCTTTCGCAAGTACCTGCCCAAGGCGCACACCCTGGCCGCCACTGCTGCGTGCGAACACTTGACGGCCATCATGGCCGAGACTTTCTTTCATCGCAAAACGGTGCTCGGCGATGCCGATCCCCGCATGTACGCCCTGTATGCCTGGCATGCCATGGAAGAAATGGAACACAAGGCCGTGGCCTTCGATGTGATGCAGAAGGTGGCCAAGGTGGGCTACCTGCGCCGTGTGTGGGCCCTGGTCGAGGTGACCTTGAGTTTCAACCTGCACATCTTGATCTACACCGCCCACATGTTGAAGGCGGACGGCTTCTCGTTCTGGCAACGCGCCAAGCTGATGACCAAGGGGCTGTGGTGGGTGTATGGGCCCCGTGGTTTGTTCACGTCCTCGATGCGGCCTTATCTGAGTTATTACAAGCCCGGCTTCCATCCCTGGCAGCACAAGGAGATGTCGGCGTATCAGCTCTGGCTGGACACCTTCAATCAGACCGGTGACCCGATCCTGGCGGGACGGGCCGTGTACGCCGCCGCACCCACCTGAGATCAGACGCGGCGTTGCAGCAGGCGCACGTGCATGGGGCGGGTGAAGGCTGCCCCATCGTCTTTCAGATGCGGCAAGAAGGCGGCGCGGGTGCGGGCGATCTTGTCGTCATCCAGGTGATGATCGGCAAAGGTCGGTCGCATCATGCGGGTTTCGAATTCTTCAAAACTCTTGAACCGAACCGGCATGTCAAACCGGCTTTCGCGCACCTGAACCCAGGGGCTGTTGCTGGCCGCGAGAGCCTGATCGACCGCCGCTTGGGCGGCAGCGCGAACCGTGCCTTCGTCGTTGTAGATGCGGACGATGTCGTTGAGCGCGCCGTCGTACACGGGCTCTGACACATACAGATGGCCGCCGGGCTTCAAGACGCGGGCCGTTTCGGCCAAGGCGTTGGCCATCTGATCCAGCGGCACATGGTGCAGAGATTTCAGCATCAACACCAGGTCCACGCTCTGGTCAGGCAGGTGGATGGATTGCGCCACGCCCACTTCAAAGCGCATGCCTTCTTGGGGTTGCGTCAGGTTGGCTGCATGTTGACGCAGGTCGACTTCCAGACCGGTGTACTGGTTGCCGGGGTGGGCGCGCATCAGGTCGCGCGCCAGCTTGGCCGCGCCGCATCCCAGTTCCAGGATGTTCAGGTGGTCGAGCGGCACCATCTGGCGCAGCACATCGAGTTCATCGTTCACAAGGGCAGGAATCATCGTGGTCACTTTGGGATACGGTCACTGACTCAGTTTAAGGCCGAGGGCCACCAACAGCCAGCCCAGGCAAGCCCATTGAGAAAACATCCAACGCCACAGACGGGCATCGGGGATGAAGCCCACCCCGCGCACGAACCCTGCACTCATGGCCATCAACAAGGCCGTGGCCACGGCGTGATCGGGGCGCCCGTCGTGCTGAGTCATCCACCAGGGGTAGACCGTGCCACCCAGCATGATGAGCAAAGCCACCATCAGGCTGGGCCAGTGCAGCGGCTTGTTCATGATTCATCCGAGCCGTCTCGGGCTGCTTGGCGGTTCTCTTCGTTTTCGCCCCACATGGCGTTCATGATGGCCAGCAACACCGCAAAGCCGACGCCCAGTATCCAGGTGAAATACCACATTGATTGCTCCTTTGCGTGTGGGCTCAATAAGCCGTGTGATCGTTGGCCCGAATGTGTTCCACCGTGACCTTGCCGCGCATCACACGGTAGGCCCAGCCGGTGTACAACACGATCAAGGGCATGAACAGAACCGTGGCGCCCAACATGATCCCAAGGGTCATGTGGCTGGACACGCTGTCCCACACCGTCAGGCTGGCATTGGGCATGCTGCTCGATGGCATCACGAAGGGAAACAGGGCCACCCCGGCCGTGCCGATCACACCGATCATGGCCAGCGAACTGCTCACAAACGCTGTCAGGGTTCGGCCCGCCATCAGCAGCAAGGTGGTCAGCAGTGCGCCCACCAAGCCCATCACGGGCAGAGCCCACAGTCCAGGATGCTGGTTGAAGTTGTGCATCCAGGCACCCGTTTGCAGCGCCACGGTTTTGGCCAAGGGGTCAGGCAGGGCGGCCGGGTCGATCACAGAGGTGATGACATAGCCCTGAATGCGTTGCACCCACACGCCGGCGGCGATGAAGGCAACGATCATGACCCAGGCCGCCACGCGCGCTCCGATGGAGGCGCGGCGTTGCACCTCACCTTCAGTTCGGTGGGCCAGGTAGGTGCCGCCGTGCATCGTGATCATGGCGCTGCTCACCACGCCCGTGAGCAAGGCAAAGGGGTTGAGCAGTTGCCAGAACGAACCCGTGTAGGTTGAGATCAATTCATCGCTGAAATGAAACGGCACGCCCTGAAACAGGTTGCCAAACGCCACGCCGAAAATCAGCGGGGGCACGGCACCGCCGATGAACAGCCCCCAATCCCAGGTTTGGCGCCAGGTGGGGTGGGCTATCTTGCTTCGGTAGTCAAACCCGACGGGGCGGAAGAACAAGGCCCACAACACCGCCAGCATGGCCCAGTAAAAGCCGCTGAACGCGGTGGCGTAAACCAAGGGCCAGGCGGCAAAGATGGCGCCGCCGCCCGTGATGAACCAGACCTGGTTGCCATCCCAGTGGGGGCCCACAGTGTTGATCACGACCCGGCGTTCGTCGTCGTTGCGGCCCACGAAGGGCAGCAGGGTGCCCACGCCCATGTCGTGGCCGTCCATGATGGCAAAGCCGGCCAGCAAAACGCCGATCAGCAGCCACCAGATGATCTTGAGGGTTGGATAGTCCAGCATGATGGGGTTCCTTGCGCTCAGGCGTGAAAGGCTTCGTTGGCGTAGCGGCCCGTGCCCAGACTGCCTGGGCCCATGCGGGCGAACTTCACCATCAGGTACATCTCGACGATCAGCAGCACGGTGTAAAAGCCGATGAAGCCAGCTAGCGAGCCATACAAGCTCTCCACCGTCAGGGTCGACACGCTGAGGTGAGTGGGCAACACACCATAGATGGTCCAGGGCTGGCGACCGTACTCGGCCACAAACCAACCCAGCTCACAGGCCAGCCAAGGCGCGGGCAACATCC
The DNA here is from genome assembly GCA_028864885.1 of Burkholderiales bacterium. Classification (GTDB taxonomy): domain Bacteria; phylum Pseudomonadota; class Gammaproteobacteria; order Burkholderiales; family Burkholderiaceae_C; genus Aquabacterium. The sequence goes on from JAGWLR010000002.1 coordinate 45,910, forward strand.
ACAAGGCCCATTTCAACAGCCAGCGATGGCGTGCACAGGCAGTGCGGAGGGTGCTCCAGAAGGCCAGGCCAAATAGCAGCAGCATGGCAAAGCCCAAGCCCACCATCACGCGGAAGGCCCAGAACATGGGGGTGACGCGTGGAATGGTGCTGTCCACCGCCTTTTGAATCATCTCCGGCGTGGCCTGGCTCACGTCGGTGGTGTACTTGCGCAGCAGCAAGCCAAAGCCCAGGTCGGCCTGATGCTGGCGCAGCGTCTCAGCGGCCGAGGTGTCTTGCCGGTTCTTGCGCAAGGCTTCCAGGGCCTTGACCGCAACGATGCCACTTTCGATGCGGGTGCGGTTCTTTTCTTTGATCTCACGGATGCCAGGGATCTGTTTGTCGATGGACCGGGTGCCGATCAAGCCCATCACGTAGGGGATCTCGATTTCCCAGTTGTTGCGTTGCTGGGCTTCGTCGATGCTGGCCAGCAATTTCAGGCCAGCAGGGGCGGGTTCGGTCTCCCACATGGCTTCGATGGCGGCCATCTTGGTTTGCTGCGCCTCACCCACCGTGTAGCCCGATTCATCGCCCAGCACAATGACGCTGAGTACCGATGCCAGGCCGAAGGCGGCGGCCACGCGGAAGCTGCGTTTGGCGAACTCCACATCGCGGCCCTTGAGCAGGTACCACGATGAAATCGACAACACGAACATCGCCCCGGTCACATAACCGGCCGACACCGTGTGCACGAACTTGGCCTGGGCATCCGGGTTGAAGATCACGGCCCAGAAGTTGACCATCTCCATGCGCATCGTCTGCCAGCTGAATTCGGCCCCCACCGGGTTTTGCATCCAGCCGTTGGCGATCAGGATCCACAGCGCACTGAGGTTGGTGCCCAGCGCCATCAGCAGGGTCACCAACAGGTGTTGCGCCTTGCTCAGTCGGTCCCAGCCGAAGAAGAACAGGCCGATGAAGGTGGATTCGAGGAAGAAGGCCATCAGGCCTTCGATGGCCAGCGGTGCGCCAAAGATGTCGCCCACATAGTGCGAGTAATACGCCCAGTTGGTGCCGAACTGGAACTCAAGGGTGATGCCCGTGGTCACCCCCAGCGCAAAGTTGATGCCGAACAGCTTGCCCCAGAAGCGGGTCATGTCTTTCCAGACCACCTTGCCGGTCATCACGTAAACCGACTCCATGATGACCAGCATCCAGACCATGCCCAGGGTCAGGGGCACGAACAGGAAGTGGTACATCGCCGTGGCGGCAAACTGTAGCCGCGACAAGTCAACGAGTTGTTCTGAGATCAATTGGATGCTCCAGTTGGAAGGCGGCTGGCTTGCTCGATGTGTTGTGCCACCTCGCCAGCCGTGACGCTCACCCGGTCATCCCGTACGAAGTACCACCACAACGCCAAGAGGGCGGCCAGCTTGATGGCGAGAACCCAGGCGAGGTGGCGCAGCAGACGACGGTCGGGTGAGGTCATACATCTGACTAATCAGGATTCGTGCCATCACGACGCGATGGAAAAACATCCATGCTGACAATGACTTGCTTCAAGAACGAGAAAAAGAGCTGACGGAAACTGTCAGAAAAGTTGTGCCAAATTGGCGCTGCTGCCAAAATGGCAGAAAAATGAGTGGAAGCCATGCCCGCCTCATCGTCTGCGCCTGCCGAACTGCTGTCGTTTCTGGATGCCCAGGGCGAGCCGCACATCCTGCTGGATGCCCGCTATCGCATCCTGGGCGCCAATCGGGCTTATCGCGAACAGTTCGGCGCATCACCTTCCGTGGTCGGGCGCACCTGTTTTGAGGTGTCCCATCACTTCCAGGAGCCGTGTGATCAGTGCGGTGAGACCTGCCCGATGGCGCAAGCCAAGCTGTCCCTGCGGCGTGAGCGCGTGCTGCACCTGCATCACACCTCACGCGGCGAGGTGTATGTCAACATTGAACTCACGCCCTTGCTGAACGCCAAAGGGCAGGCGGCGTACTTTGTCGAGAAGATGGAGGAGTTGCCGTTGGCTCATGGGGGCTCGGGGGCAGCTGGGCTGGTGGGGCGTTCGCCCGCTTTCAGAGAGATGCTGCAGCTCGTGGCACGGGTGGGGCCGACCCGGGCGGCTGTGCTGTTGCTGGGCGAATCGGGCACCGGCAAAGAGTTGGTTGCTCGCGCCATCCATGAAGCCAGTCCGCGTGCTTCGCGTCCCTTGGTGGTGGTCGAATGCGCCAGCCTGACCGAAAGCCTGTTCGAGAGCGAACTGTTCGGGCATGAGCGCGGGGCCTTCACGGGGGCCAACTCAGTCAAGGTCGGCTTGGTTGAAGCCGCCAGCGGGGGGACTTTGTTTCTGGATGAGGTGGGCGACATCCCCTTGTCGATGCAAGTGAAGTTGCTGCGCTTGCTGGAAAGCGGCACCTATCGTCGGGTGGGCAGCACCGAGTTGCGTCGTTCGGATGTGCGCATCGTGTCGGCCACGCACCGGGATCTGCGCCAGATGGTGACGCAAGGGCTGTTTCGGGAAGATCTGTACTACCGTCTGAGCACCTTCCCGATCCACACGCCGCCGCTGCGGGCCAGACCACAAGACATCCCGATGTTGGCACAGGCGTTGCTGAGTCGACTGGCGCCAGATCGGGCGTTGACGCTGACCCCGCAAGCCTTGGATCGCCTGTCGACGGAAGCCTTTCCCGGGAATGTGCGGGAGTTGCGAAATGTGCTTGAGCGTGCGCTGATTCTGGCCGATGGCGTCAAGATGGATCGTGAACTCATTGAGCGGGCCCTTCGAATCGATCACCCGAATCCGATGCCCCCTGCGGGTGCGGGCTTGGCCAACATGGGCGATCGATCCTTGCAAGAGATGGAGCGCGAGGTATTGTTGGCTCACCTGCAGAATCACGAGGGCAGCCGAGCCGAGTTGGCCGCCAAGTTGGGCATTAGTTCGCGCTCGTTGTATCGCCGCCTCAGGGGCTTGAAAGGAATCTGAAAGACACTGCGGCTTTGATGAAGCATTTTTCGCGTTTGCCCGTTCTTTTGTCAACGGACTGTTGCAACGTCGCGTTACAGATTGGTTTTGTCTCAATATGTTGACCTAGACTGGAAAGTCTCAATCGAAGGAGAGTGAAAAATGCGTGTATCTCAAATGGCAGTTCTGACGTCCGCTTGCCTGCTGGCCCTGTTGGCTGGCTGCAGCACCACGCCCAAGGCCGTTGAAGAGCCTGCCAAGCCCGTGGTCAGCGAAGCGCCGGCGCCGGTTGTCCAGCAGCCTGCTACGACGGCGACGGCCTCAAGCTCGGTGACCCCGGTGTCCCTGCCTGAATACCTGGATCCCAATAGCGCGCTGTCGAAAAACCGCAGCGTGTACTTTGACTTTGACGATTTTTCGATCAAGCCCGAGTACAACAGCCTGGTTGAGATGAATGGCAAGTTTCTGGCTGGGCATCCCAATGTGTCCATCAAGGTGGAAGGTAATGCCGACGAACGTGGCAGCGCCGAATACAACTTGGCCCTGGGCCAAAAGCGTGCTGACTCGGTGGGCAAGGCTTTGAAGCTGCTGGGCGTGCAGTCCAACCAGATTGAAACCATCAGCTTCGGCAAAGAAAAGCCAATCGACAAGGGCCACGACGAAGCCGCCTGGGCGAAGAACCGTCGCGCCGACATCGTCTACCCAAGCAAGTAATAGTCCGCGGAATCAGGGTATTCTGTTCTGTTGGGGTAATTGGATTCACCTCAACAGGTGACGTCATGAAACGTGCCCTGATTCCCCTGCTCCTGCTCCCGCGAAATACACGGTCGGCCCATAGCGTGCCTCGTGCGTTGATGCGGTGTGGAGGCAGCGAGTCCGTATGGTTTCGAGAGTTTGTGTGAGAGTGTGTGCGGCCCTGGCCGCCTGGCTTTTCTGCCAGGCTGGCTTGGCAGAGGCGTACAACACCTACGACGGCCCTTCATTTGCGGCCACAGTCAAGCGGGGCTCGGTGTCCTTGCCCTTGCTGCAGGTCGACCATTTGCAGCAAGGCGACCGCATCGAGATCACGCCCTCGCCCGAGCTGGCCCGGCATCGTGACTGGGTGATCGCTCTGGCGAGCATTTCCCGTTCGGGAACGGAGGTGAGTTTCACCGCCAGTGCGATCGAAGATCGGGACCACTTTGAGCTGGAGGTGCCCTCGGCGGATGCCGTGCCGGCCATCGTCATTGCGCCCGCGTTGCGCACCTTGTTCGGCATCACCACCAGCACCGGTGAATCGACCAACCTGATCGAGCAGGCGATCCGCACCGATCCGCAGCGCTTTGTCAGTTTGCAGAAGATCGACCAGATCAGCCAGGCCGCCCGCGCCTTGGCCGATGTGTTGTCGTCGGTGCCTGTCGAGCAGGGGCCCGAAGCCGTCAGTGCGGCGGCGCGCTCTGCTGCTGCCCGCTACGGCTTGCCAACCGTCGGGCCCAATTGCGTCAAAAGCACCGGCGTGGACATCCAATGTCTGGCGGCCGAAATCGTCAACCGAGCCAGCCTGGATGCGATGTCGGCAGACAAGCTCGGATCCCTCACCGGCAAACCGGATCAGGGCAAGCTGCCAGGCCAACTCGACGACAGCATCAAAACCTTCACCGCCGCGGCGGACTACTTCACGTCACGCTACCGTGATCTGTATGACTTCACCCCCACCTTTGCGCGCAGTGGTGACCAGCCCAACGAGGTGAAGCTGTACGCGATTGATCGATATCGCAATGGTGGCATCAAAACGGCTTATGTCTATGTGCCGGCCTGGTTCCAGGGGCCGATGCCGGCATTGTCGGTTGATGGGCAGGCGTCTGTCTGCCTGACATCCGGCCATGTGCCCCTCAAAACCGGCGGCCGGCTGCCACTGTCGAATTACTGGCATGACTGGCACCTTGACTTGCTGGATCGCCGCCATCCGGAGTGGGGCGCACGCCTCGACATCCCGAACATGCACCCCGAATTCGGTGAGATCCGGGTGCCCACGGATGCGCTGGCACCGCCCTCCGACAGCACGATCTTGACTGGCCGCTTCAGTGGCATGTTGGGCTTTCAATCCATCACCTTGCCCGATGCCACGCTGGCGATGCCTGTCGCCGGTCATCTGGAGGACGCCTTGGAGGGCGTGAGTACGCTGGTGTCGGGCGAGACCGCGCACCTGCGCATCGCGGCCGGTGCAGGCGGGTGTGTCACGCACATGAGCTTGGTGATGGATGGGCGTGTGCTGGCGAGCAGCCCGGCGGCCGCACCCACCAGGCTCGATGTGGATCTGAGCACGCAGTCAGCCGGTCCGGCGGCCGTGGTCGTCAGCCAGGCGGGGGTGGCCGATCAGGTCTTGCCCGTCAACATCGTGGGCCCGCGCGTCAGGGTTCGCCAATTGGTGCATCAAGATGGGGATGACTTTCTGACCCTGGATGGCACGAACCTGGATCGGCTGGATCGCGTTCAGCTGGGCCATGTCATCTGCCTGCCGGGCGGCCCGCCGGCGCGTCTTGCCGATGCGCCTTACAGCCGATTGGTGCTGGCCTGTGATTCGGCCCTGTCTAACGCCACGATTCCGGATCGTGCCATCGTGTCGCATGTAGGGGGGGCGCCGGGGACGTTGTCTGTGCCCGTGGTCAAAGGAGAATCGCGTCCCAGCTTTGAGTTGGCGACGGGGCCGAATGCGTGGGTGGTGCAGCCCTCGGACAAGGCGGTTCGTTGGGGGCTGGCCCACGATCCCGTGCTGTCGACCGACGATTCCGGGGTGGCGCTGGTGTTGCAGGCCACCCATGGCTACTCGGTGCGATCAGGGGGCTACACCTTGCAACTGCGGGTGAGCGAAGACCCTTCGGGCAGTGATGCTGCGCCTTTCAGCGTGCCCTTGATGGTGAACCGTTCGCGAGGCGAGTTGAGAACCCGCACGCCGATCGTGTACCCCAGTGCCCAGTTGCCGACGGTGGTCAATCACCTGCAGTTTCGGGTGGTGCGCAGCAGCAATGGCCTGGCGGGTGATTGGCAGGATCTGCCGCATGCCATCGTGTTGCTGCCCCGCTTCACTTCTGTGAGCTGCGACCCTGCGACGTCGGACTGGCTCGTGCATGGCGAGCATCTCGACATGATCGAAGGGGTGGGAGAGCCGACCCCCGCGGGGCCCGAGCTGCACCCGGTGTTGCTGAGTCGATGTGACGATGGCGCGTGCTTTGTGCTGCCCTCACATCAGGCCGATCATGCGATCGCCGTCAAGATCGCTTGGATCGAGCACCCGTTTGTGGTCACTTTGCCGACGGCACCGGCTTGCGCTGTGCCACCCGCTGAGGCAGCCTCAGGCCCGGTGCCGAAATAAGAAATCCAGGATGAGCTGAGGCAGCTCCTGATGAAACCGAACGCGGTCAAACCCATCCGGATCTTGCGAAGGCGGGAAGTCAGGCGACACCATGGCCGCGGGGAAGGGCGTGAGGAAGGCGAAGTGCCCCGCTCGCTCAACGAGGTGCCAGGTCAATGAGGTCGAGGCCGGCAGGCCCGCCAAGGCTGCGCGGATTGCTTCGGGTGGGGTGAGCGTGTCTTGCCCTCCGACCATGACGAGCAAGGGCGCCCTGACTTGTTCAAGGGCGTACGGCGCACGATACCAGTCGGTGGCTGGAGCGAGCAAGACGCCGCACGCGATGCGCGGATCGGCCGACACGGATAAGCTTTGCCCGTTGCGCGACCAGGGCTGGCCGCCCAGCAAGGCGAGTGCGGTGTAGCCTCCCATCGAATGGCCAACGATGCTCATGCCTTGGGGGATGGCCGCGCCTTCAAAGCGCGGATCGTTGAGCAGGGCGTCGATCACCCTGGAGACGTGCCGAGGCCGCTCGATGGCGGCTTGATCGGTGTACGTGAGCGATCGGTCACGCCGGTTGTCGCCCGGGTGCTCGACGCTGACGGTGATGAAGCCCTGCTCAGACAAGTGTGTCGTGATGGAGCGGTACAGCAGGTGCGAGCCGCCACCGCCGTGTGAGATCAGGCAGACCGGGAATCTGCCTTTTGCAACCGGGGCGTCGAGTGTGGCGTCAAACTGATAAGAGCCGATCTGTACACCACGTGCCGACACCTCGGTCGGATACTGAACCAGCGCGCGAATGAGCCCAGCCCCCGCTGCATCGGGCACCTCAAGATGGGCGAGCCCGGAGTTCACGTTGCGCTGTCTGGGATGTTGGGCATCAACAGCAGCAAATCGGTGGCGCCCACGTCCATCCCCAGTTGCGAAAACAAGGTGGTGACTTGTCCTCGGTGATGGGTCTGATGGTTGAAAAAGTGCAGCAACACCTCATCCAGTCGCTTGCGGCTGACGACCCCTTTCGTGGATTTGTATTCGAGGGGCGAGCTGAGATGAGCGCTGCGCAGTTCGGCACAGAAGGCTGTGATGACATCGTCCAGCGTGGCACGCAGCTGGGTCAGCTCGCTCAAGGTGGCGCACATGACCTGATCCAGCGCCGTCGGTTGCGGGTGGGACTGCATGGCGACCAGTGAGGCGAATGAGGCTGGATGCAGCGCGAAGCGCTTGAGCCACAGGGTATCGGCCACCGCCAGATGATTGAGCGTGCCAAAGATGGAGCCAAAGAATGCGCCTCGATCAGCCCTCAACTGCTCCTCGCTGATCACGGCGGCCGCGTCATACAGCTTGCGGTTCATCCATTGGTTGTAGCGTGCCAATTGGCTAAACAGGGCAGTGCTCATGAGGTGGGGGCAGAGGATTTCCAGCGGTGCATCTCTTCCTCAATGAAGTGATTCACCAGATCAGCATACAGCTTCTCGATGGCGTCGGGATTCAAGCCGACCTCGGCAGCCCATTCGCGACGTTGGGCCAGCATCGACCTAAATCGCTCGGGGGCCTTGACCGCCATTTCAGAAGTCTTGAACTTCGCGGCCGCCAGCACGTATTGATAGCGTAGGCCGAGTAGTTGCACCACGTTTCGATCGATGTGGTCGATTTCTGTCCGAATGTCTTCCATGCCCGTGCATTGGGCCGGTGCGGTGCGCATGATGGGCTTCCCTGTTGTTGTGTTCAGCCCTCGAATCTAGATCGAGAGCCGACAGGGTACAAGCCCGGCGGCCAGGAATAGCTGGTGGTGAGGGGCCCCAGCCGCCAACGCTCAACGACCGTTGTGCTTGTCAACGGCAGTCGTTACGGCGCGCTTCAGCTTGTCGACTGCACCGGAGATGGCCTGGTGCGCGGTGGCAGCGTGATCCTTGACCACCACGGTAGGCAGGTTAGAGAGGTGAGCCTCGAGCGTGCACACAATGTCGTCGGGAGTCGGCTTGCTTTGGCTGACCGCGTCGCTGATGTGGGCATCTACGCGGGTCACGTAATCGCCAAATCGGTTCAAGGCGTCTTTGACGACGGAATCGAGGTGGTCGGCCATGCCTTGGCGGCCATCTACATGCTTGTCGGTGTGGAGCAGTACTTGCATACGATCAATCCTTGATCTGGCTTGGGGAAAAATGCAAGTTCAGTTTAGTGCGCTTTGCCGACATCGATTGTGGCGACGTCGCATCAAGGCACGCGATGTGAGGCGCATTTAACCAGCATCAAATATGCCAATTGGCGCCGGTTTGTCCCCCTAACTCGTGGTCGTGCGCTGGACGCGGCTTGGTGCCACCATCTGCTTGCAGTTGTCTCCACCGATTTCACTCCCAGGAGAGGCACCATGTTTCAGGCATATCACGGCGTGACGGCCCAGCAGCATCAGTCAAAGTTCAATGAATTGGCGGCGCAGGGCTATCGCATGATTTCCCTGAGTGTGTACGGTGAACCCGCTCAGGCGCAGTACGCGGCAGTGTGGGTGCAGCGACCCGGTAGCGCCTGGGTGGCGGTGCATGGGGTCAATGCCGAGGGCTATCAAACCTTCTTCAACAATTGGACGGCCAAGGGCTATGTGCCCGTGTTGGTGTCGGGCACAGGGCAGATTGGCAATGCCGTGTTCGCAGCGGTGTTCGAGCAAGGCATTCCCGGAGCCTGGATGGCGCGTCACGGGATGCCGGCCGGGCCGGAGGCCAACGCGGGCACCTTTCAGAATCTCAACAAGGTGGCGCGTGCCCAGCGCATGATGCTGCGTTCGGTGGCCATCTATGGCTCACCGACGGATCGGCGCTACATGGCAGTCTGGCATGCGAATCCCACCAACGTCAAATGGCATGCCCATCCCTCTGATACGGGCGAAAGCTATCAGGATGCTTTCAATTCCGAGATCCAGTTGCCTGGCTATCACCTGTCGGGCTATCGGCCGGCTCATGTGGCAGTGTCGAGCGATCACATGTATTGCTCGCTGTTCAAAGATGATGTGGTGGGCCCCTGGGTGGCGCGCCACGGCATGAGTGCGGCCGATTACCAAGCTGAATTCGATCGGCAGAAGGCGGCGGGCCTGTATCCCATTTGTGTGCAGGGTGGCGGTCAGGGGGCTGACATCCGTTATGCCGCGATCTTCGCCAAGCAAGACCAGCCAGTGGCGCGGCAATGGTCGGTGTCGGGCGTGGCGGTGCCCAACCTGGCCGGGCTGGATCACGCCATGCAGACCTTCATGCAAATGCATGGGGTGCGGGCGGCTCAGTTGGCTGTGGCCAAAAACGGCATGATGCGCTTGTCTCGCGCCTACACCTGGGCCGAGTCAGGCTACAAGATGACACAACCCTCTGATCGGTTCTTGCTGGCCAGTTGCAGCAAGATGTTCCTGGCAGCCGCCGTGCAATCCTTGTACGACGTCAAGCTGCTGACCCCGACCACGGCGGTGTACCCCTTGCTGGGCTTCAGCGGCCCGGCCGATGCCCGCAGCGACACCATCACCATGCAACAGCTGCTGGATCACACGGCCGGCTACGACGACTCACCCACTGGGTCCAACTACGACCCCACCTACAACATGCGCCAGATCGCGCTGGACATGAACCTGGGTCGCCCGGTGACCAAGCTCGACATCGCTCGCTACATGTATGGGCGCAAGCTGGATTTTGCACCCGGCACCAACAACAAATACTCCAACTATGGCTATCTGTTGGCGGGGGCGGTGGTTGAAAAGATCACGGGCAAGTCTTACTTCGACTACGTCAGGTCGACCTTGCTGCAACCCGCGGGTATCGTGGAGGTCGAGGTGTTTCCCACTGCCGCCGCCAAGCGTTCGGCTCACGATGCGATTGCCGAAGACGATGGGCTGGGGCGCAGCCCGATTGACCTGATGTCCAACCGCTTGGTGCCGGCCGTGTATGGTGGGTGTGGCGAGATCAACGAGGTGGGTGATCCGAATGCCGGCATGGGGGGATCGGCCCACGCCATGGTGCAGTTCATCCACTTGCACGCGGTGTGGGGCCATGGGCCGCGCGCACCGGGGGCTGCACGGTCTGGCAGCACGCCGGGGGCGTCGACGCTGGCTGTGTCACGGGCCGATGGGGTCGATTGGGCCTATACCTTGAACACGCGAGATTGGGCGGTCGGGGCCTCACAGACTTTGGATGATCTGGGCAATGCCATCACCCAGATCCTGGATTCGACGTCGATCGCTTGAGCTCACGGGCGAAGGGGGCGTGTTTGGATGGCGCGGACCACATACTCGGCCCAGATGCGATACAAGGCTGGCCCCGGATGAAATCCATCGCTCGCCATCAGTTCGGGGTTCAGTGGCAATCGCATGTCAAGCAGTTCACAGCTGGCCTGTGTGCCCGCCCAGTTGGCCAGTTCGTGGTTGAAGGCCTTGGCCCGTGAACCGAGGTACCAGCGCAGGGGTTGTGGCAGGGCCGGGAACAGGTGCATGGGTGGCACGGGGGCAAAGAGGATGTGTCGGGCCTGATGGCGGTCGATGAGTTCTGAGGCCAATGCTTGCAATTGGCTTCGCCAGGCTGCGGCTTGAATCCGGCTGGTCACGTCATTGACGCCCACCGACACCACCGCGATGTCTACGGGTTCAGGCTCGTGTTGACTCAGCCGGCGCAATACTTCTTCGGTGGTCAAACCGGTTTGCGCCACCAACCGCCAATGAACGGTGTGAGTGTCGGAGAGTGTGGCGACGATTTGGCCGGCCAGTGCTTCTTGCTGATGCGCTGCGCCGACGCCTGCCGCCGCCGAATCCCCGGCAATCAGCACGCGCAGCAAGGGGCCTTGCCCACATATACCCTGCCGATCGCCGCTGGCCTCAGGCAGTTTGGGTGTGACACGACGGGTGTACAGACCCTGTGCGAGCAGTAGAGGGCCCAAGGCAATCTGGGTCAGGGTGTCGCGCATGGGGATGTCTCAATGTCGGTGCGTGTGGTGAAGATCAGGCGCATGCGGGTGGCTGTGCGTCAGGGGCTCGTGACGATGCCGATGGCTATGCAGCCCGGTGGGCATGGGGGCATGGTGATGGGTGTGATGCCCATCGTCATGCGTGTGGGCATGCTCGTGTTCCAGGGCTTCGTGTCGGTGTTCATGGTTGTGGGATTCCATGAGATGCAGACACACGCCCGCCAGCATCAGGAGCCCGCCGAGACCCATACCCCATGAGAACGCCCCCTCGCTCCATCCAAACGCCACCACGGCGCCGATGAAGGGGGCGAAGGCAAACACCGAGCCCGTGCGGGCCGCGCCAAATGCCCGTTGCGCCAGCAAGTACAGTCGCAGGCTCAGGCCGTAACCTGTGGCCCCCATCGCCAGCAAGGCAGCGGCCTGTGCGGCGTGCGGCGCTGGTTCCCCCAGGCCCCATGCGATGGCACCGGTCATGATCGACCCCAGCGCTGCTTTGGCCAGAACCACCTGTCCTGGATCCCGATCGGCCAGGCCGCGCGACAGAGAGTTGTCTATGCCCCAGGACAAGGTCGCCAGCATCACGGCTAGCAGGCCCGTCCATTGGGCTGTGCCGCTGCGGTGTCCGTCGACGATCAACACCGCGCCGCCCAGCGTGAGCAGCAACATCGCCGCGCCCACACGTCGGTCCATGGACTCGTGATACAGCCCCCGGGCCAGCAGCGCGGTGAAGACCGCCTCCAGCGTCAGCATCAGCGAGGCACTGGTGCCGCTGGTGTGCTGCAGCCCCCAAGCCAGAAACACGGGGCCCAGCACTGCACCAAAGCACGCCATGCTGAAAATGCGTCGAGCGTCAGTGGGTTGGAGTCTGGCTTCGCGATCGACCGGCTGCCGCAGCAAGGCACCCAGGATAGCGGCTCCGGCGTAGAGCAGGGCTGCTGTGGCAAAAGGCCCCAGCCCGACCCCTGCACGTTGGACGACCGGTGTGCTGACCCCGAACAGCGTGGCAGCCCCCAGGGCTAGCAAGGCCCCGCGCAATGCAGGGCGGGCATCGGTGTGGATCATGTCGGTGCGGGGCTGTGCCCCCGGTCTCGGTAGTCGGAGGGTGCGACGCCTTCCCAACGTTTGAAGGCGCGACGAAAGTTCGCCATGTCGGTGTAGCCCAAGGTGTAGGCGATCTCCTGGATGCTCAGGTGACCGGCCTTCAGGTGTTCCAGCGCCAGCATGTGGCGCACATTCTCCAGGATGTCTTTGTACGAGGTGCCTTCGTCCTGCAGGCGCCGATGCAGGGTGCGCGGCGTCATGTGAAACAGGCGGGCGGTCACATTCAGCGACGGGAAGCCGTTTTGCTTTTCCAGCATGATGCGCCTCACGCGACTGGCCAGCGAGCTTGACTGCGTGATCTTGTCGAGTTCACGCTGACAAATCGCTGCGGCATCGCGAAAGGTGGCCGGATCGGCCATTTTCAGCGGTTGATCGAGCACATCTTCAGGCACCGTGAACCCCGACCACGATTGACCGTAACGCACCTCGGCATGGAAGAGGTCTTGCGCCAGGTCGGCATAGTCTGGCTGGGGAAACGGAAAGGCCACCCACATCACATGGCGTGATCCCATGGTGATGTAGTCAAGCACGTTCTTCACGGTCAGCATCACGGCCTCCAGAACAGGGCGGCGGATGTCGCCCAGCGGAGTCGGATCCTGAAACACCACCCGCACCACCTTGTCATGGATGTCATGGGTGACGGAGACCAGGGTGGTGCGCACGCCAATGTAGCGTTCGAACAGATCGAGTGCCTGGCGCAACGTTCCGCTGTTCATCGCGGCGTAGCCCAGGATGCCATGGGTGTTGACCACCAGGCGTTCGCCAATCAGCAAGCCGAGCGCGGGTTCTTGGGTGACCTGCAATGCGTCAAGGATCAATTGGTAAGCCACAGGAAACGACACCGAGCCGGTGGCGTCAGACAGGTCGTTGGGGGCCAGTTGCCCGCCAGCCAGCCAGGCAGGCACATCGGCGCCCAGGCTGCCAACCAGCTCGGCAATTTGCCTGACGTATTGAATCGGGAGGGTGTGGTCTTGCGTCTGCATGGTCGGCGATTGTCAATAAATGACCCATGAATGTCAATTCGCAACCTACCCGGGCGAGGGCGGTGTCCCTACGATGAAGCTGTTTCTTGATCCTGTTTCAGAACGAATCAGCAGTACTGGAGCCCGCATGTTTTCCTTCCTTGCCAAGAAGAAGCCCTCCACGGCCCTCATCAACGCCCAGCCGATCACGGTGCAGCCCAAGGAGACCTTGCTGCAGGCGGCCTTGCGTGAAGGCATCAATTTCCCCCACAGCTGTCGGGTGGGTGGTTGCGCCACCTGCAAGTGCAAGCTGGTCAGCGGGAAAGTGCGCGAATTGACCGAGGCGGGTTACGTGTTGTCGGACGACGAACTCGATCAGGGCTACATCCTGGCTTGCCAAAGCGTGCCGCAAAGCGATGTGCGCATCGAGGTCGACCTGGCTGCGCAGCAGGCCCGGCGTCAGGTGGGCGGGCGCGTGGTCGGGCAAGACCGGCTCACGCACGACATCGTGCGCCTACGCATCCAGCTGGACGAGGCCCTGGCCTACAAAGCCGGCCAGTTCGCTGAACTGAGCTTGGACTCACTGAGTGGGGTGGCCCGGAGCTACTCCTTTGCCAACCCGGTGCAGCCTGATTCGCAGGTGTCCTTCTTTGTGAGAAGGGTGCCGGGTGGCGTTTTTTCTTCTTGGGTGCACGAGCAGAACCTGATCGGGCAGACCGTGCGGGTGGACGGGCCGTTGGGCGACTTCTGGTTGCGTCCCGCTGACACGCCCTTGTTGCTGATCGCCGGGGGCAGTGGCCTGGCCCCGATTCTGGCCTTGCTCAAAGACGGGGTGGCGCAGCAGTGTGCCCGCTCCACCACCTTGCTGTTTGGGGCCCGTGAAGAGCGCGATCTGTATGCGCTGGACGAGATTCAGGACATCGCCCGCCAGTGGGCCGGCCGCTTCCGTTTCATCCCCGTGCTGTCGGCCGCTGAAGCTGATGCCACGTGGCGTGGCGAGCGTGGCCTGGTGGTTGATCACATCGAGCCGGTGATCGAGGCGGGCAGCCAAGCCTACCTTTGCGGCCCCCCGCCGATGATCGACAGCGCGGTGTCGGTGCTGCGCCAGTTGGGCGTGTCGGGTGATCAGATCTTTGCTGATCGCTTTACCACCTTGCATGACGGCGTAGCAGCGGCCGCTTGAATTTCAGAACCGCCTTTCAACCACAAGACCTGAGACAAACACCATGAAGATACTGCACTACCTCAAGTACTTTCTGTTCCATGCCATTGGCCTGCTCGCGGTGGCGGCGATTCTGGCCGGTGGCGCTTACATCACCGCGGGTCTGATCAGCGTTCTGGTGATCTACGTCATCGGCGATGCGGTGTGTGGCGACGACACCTCGACTCCCAAGTTTGAGCACCCCGGCATCCTGACTTTCCAATTGTGGATGGCACTACCACTGCTGGCCCTCATCGTGTTTGCGGCGGTTTGGACGGCATCCTCTGGTGATCCGCTGGGCTTTGGGGCCTGGTTGACCCATGTGTCAGGCTATGACGTCATCGCAGCCCGTGATGCCACCAGCCTGATTCACCATGCCTCAGCGGTCATCATCACCGGCTTGATGATCGGCATGGTGGGGACGATCCCTGGGCATGAGTTGACGCACCGCACCTGGGATCCGATCTCGATGCTCGTGGGGCGCTGGTTGCTGGCGTTCAGCTTCGACACGGTGTTTGCCATCGAGCACGTGTATGGTCATCACCGCTATGTTTCGACCACTGAAGACCCCGCCACCGCCCCTCGCGGTCGCAACGTCTACTTCCATGTCGTGGCCTCGACCATCAAGGGCAACATCAGCGCGTGGAAAATCGAGAAGAAACGTCTGGCGCGCAAAGGGCAGGGGTTGTTCTCGTGGCACAACGCCGTGATCCGTGGGCACCTGATGAGCGTGCTGCTGGTGGTGGGGGCCTACGCCATGGGCGGCTGGCCTGCCGCCGTGTTCTTCACCCTGTGCGGGCTGTGGGGCAAGTCGCTGCTTGAGATCGTGAACTACATGGAGCACTACGGCATGGTGCGCAACCCCAACACACCGGTACAGCCCCGTCATTCATGGAACACCAACAAGCGCATCAGCTCGTGGGCCATGTTCAACCTGACTCGCCATTCACATCACCATGCCCAAGGCGAGGTGCCCTATCAGGATCTGAAGCCCTTCCCTGAGGCCCCGATGATGATCAGTGGTTATCTGACCACCCTCCTTGTCGCCATGATCCCGCCGCTGTGGCACAAGCTGATGACGCCCAAGGTGCTGGCCTGGGATCGGGATTACGCCACGGCCGAAGAGCGCCAGCTCGCAGCCCAGGCCAACGCACGCAGTGGGATCGCAGAAATGGAAGCCCTCGCGCTCGCGCACTGATTTGCCGAAAGTCAAGGCAATCGACAATCGGGGTTAGCCATTGCTTGCTCACAGGTGCTCGAAGTTCCAGAATTTGAGCAACTGCAGGAGGCATCTGTGTCGAATAACAAGCCGTCCAAGATTGCGTTGCTGGCCCTGTTGACTTCGGGCTGTTTCACATCGGTGGCATGGGCCACCGATTTCACGTTCAGTGGCTACGCCACGGTGGGGGTAGGCAAAGTGCTGTCGGGCGACAAGCACACCTTCTACAACCGCGAATGCCCGTGCTACATCGCCAACTTTCCCGACGTGGGGGTGTACGACAAATCCCTGTCATTCAACCCGGACAGTCGGTTTGGCGTTCAGGCCATTGCCCAGGTCGATGATCAGACCAACTTCACCGTGCAGATCACCGGGCAAGGCGGCAACAACTTCAAGCCGCAGGTCGATTGGGCCTACATCAGCCACGATCTGTCGAATACCCTGACCCTTCAGGCCGGCCGCAAACGCCTGCCCATTTATCAATACTCGGACTATGTCAATGTGGGGTATGCCTACCCCTGGATTCGTCCGCCCAGCGACCTGTACGGCTGGCAGATTGTCAATTACAACGGGGCCAACGTGTTGTATCGCAATGCGATTGGTTCGGTGGGCGTGCGAGCCAACGCCTGGATCGGGCGTGAGGACGATCCGAATAACCGCATGTTGGGGCAGCTCTACTACGACAGCAAGATCGAAGAGACCTGGAAGAACATTTTCGGTACGTACGCCGAGTTCACCTTTGATGCGTTTTCCGTGCGGGCCACCTACATGAACAACGTGGTCGATCGCTACAGCACCGACGCCAGTGGTGTACGCACCCATGCCACGCCTAATGTGCGCCAGCGCTTCATGGGCCTGGCTTTCAATGCTGATTGGCACAACATTGTCGTCAAGTCCGAGCTCAACCGATTCGAGCGGCCTTCGGTGGACGACAACTACACCTCGTCGCTGGTCGGCGTTGGATACCGCATCGGCGATGTCCTGCCCATGCTGACCTACTCGCGCTTCTCGGAGGGGCATCCGCCCGACCCAAGCTGGGATGAGATCCATCACACCTGGACCGGCAGTGTGCGCTGGGATGTGCGACCCAATATGGCGGTGAAACTGCAATACGACCAGTTCACCGACAAGAGCCATTTCACCCCGTTTGCGGGCAATTCAAGGACCTTGGCCGCCTCTGTCGACCTGATCTTCTAAGGAGCACCGTATGAAGATGCGCAATGGGTTTGCGGGGTTGATGCTGCTTTCCACACTGCTGGGGGCTTGGGCGGACCCGGTCGTCATCGTCAACCCCAAAGTGACGGTGAAGCTGAGTGACGCGGAGGTGAAGAACCTTTACCTGGGGGCAGCGAAGGGGCTGCCTGACGGCACCTCGATTGTCTTGCTGGCGGTCAAGTCAGGTCCCACACGAGATGAGTTCATGACTAAAGTATTGGGTCGAACCGAGACCCAATACCGGGCGGTCTGGAGCCGCTTGATGTTCACGGGAACCGGGCAGCCGCCCAAAGAGATCGAGTCGGATGACGAGGTCAAACGGCTCGTCGCGCATAACCCGAATCTGATGGGCTTCATCGATTCGTCGAAGCTGGATGATTCGATTCGCGACGCGAGCAAATGAAAAAAGCGACCTGAACCGATGGGTCCAGGTCGCCTGAGTGACGTTGACGTATCAGCGATTGAGGGGGCTCAGGGCGTTGCCCTCAACCTGAACGCGACTGCCTGCAGCGGGCGCGGTGTGCTGGGTCACGGTGCGGTAGCTGCCATCGTCCATGCGAACGGTGACTTCATAAACGGTTGTCGCGTGCTGGTTCTTTTCAATCTCATTGCCAGCGATGCCGCCCCCGATGGCGCCTAGAACGGTCATCGCCGTCTTGCCGTTGCCTTTGCCCATCTGGTTGCCCACCAGGCCGCCGATCACCCCGCCGGCCACAGCGCCGACGCCGGAGCCTTCACCCTTTTGGGTCACGGCACGAATGCTGTCGACGGTGCCGCAAGTGGCACACACCTGGGCCGCTTGCACGGGCTGCTCACGTTGTTCGGCACGTTCACGTTGTTCACGGTGGCGAACCGCTTTGGGGGCTTCAGCTTTGCGCTCTTCGGCCTTGGCCATAGGGGCGCTGGCAGCCTCGGCGGATGCGGCTGAAGCCACAGCCACTGGGGCCGAGGCAGCCTGCTCAGGCGACGGGGTGGAAGGGGTACGCAAGAACATGCCCGCTGCCACACCCAGCCCGACCAAGGCGATGCCTCCACCAGCGAAGAAGGCGGTGCGGGCTCCATTGGAGGCGGGGGCATTAGTGTCAGACATGGACATCTCCTTCATGCTGAGGGTTGAAACGATCTATTGTCATCCTTAACGCAGCAAAGTTCCACTTGGATGTCATGAATCCAGATCAAGGTGTAACAAGTCGCTCCATCGGGTCTTCAGCAGACAATCCATGATCGTGGTTTTCTTTCGACGGATCTGACCCCCATGGCAAACTCGCTTGATCGCACCGGATTGACCGAGGCCGAAGCGCAACGCCGCTTGCACGAACTCGGCCCGAATGAGTTGGTGCGTCCGGAAAAGCGGTCCTTGGCCAAATTGATCAAGGAAACTTTGTCCGAACCCATGTTTCAGTTGCTGCTGGGCGCCGGACTGATCTACCTGGTGCTGGGGGATGGGGCCGAGGCGGTCATGCTGATGGCCTTCGTGGTGTTGACCATGGGAATCAGCCTGATCCAGGCCACCCGCACCGAACGCGTGCTGGAGGCCCTGCGGGATCTGAGCAGCCCCCGCGCTCTGGTGATCCGTGATGGCGCGGCGCGCCGCATCGCTGGACGCGAGGTGGTGGAAGGCGACCTGATTGTCATCAGCGAAGGGGATCGGGTGCCGGCGGATGCGCATTTGGTCGAGGCGCATGATCTGCAGACCGACGAGTCGTTGTTGACCGGCGAATCGGTACCGGTTCGCAAAGTGGCG
This sequence comes from Burkholderiales bacterium, assembly GCA_028864885.1. Classification (GTDB taxonomy): domain Bacteria; phylum Pseudomonadota; class Gammaproteobacteria; order Burkholderiales; family Burkholderiaceae_C; genus Aquabacterium. Next base: position 64,543 of record JAGWLR010000002.1, read on the forward strand.
GGGGTGGCGGCCACTGCGGGGGGGCAGCCCGGCGGCGACGACCTGCCATGGGTGTTTGCCGGGACCCTGGTGGTGCGGGGGCGTGGCCTGGCCGAGGTGATCGCCACCGGCGGGCGCAGCCAGATGGGTCAGATTGGCGTGGCTTTGAATGCCATCGAGCCAGATGCCACCGCCTTGCAACAGCAAACGCGCAGTTGGGTGCGTGGCTTTGCAGTCATCGGGGTCGGGCTCAGTCTGATCGTGACAGCCTTGTACTGGTGGCAGCGTGGCGACGTGCTGGCGGCCCTGCTGGCGGGCATCACCTTGGCCATGTCCCTGCTGCCGCAGGAGTTTCCTTTGATCATGAGCGTGTTCATGGCCATGGGTGCTTGGCGCATGGCGCAGCATCGTGTGTTGGTGCGGCAGGCTAACGCCATCGAGGCCTTGGGCACGGCCACGGTTTTGTGCACCGACAAGACCGGCACACTCACGCTCAACAACATGACCATCGAGCAGTTGGTGGTGGGTGAGGGCGTCTGGCGACGGGGGCAGAGCGATCTGCCCGAGCCGTTTCATGTGCTGCTGGAGTGCGGGGTGCTGGCCAGTCAGCGCGATCCCTTTGACCCGATGGAAAAGGCCTTTTGGGATGTGGCTTCGCGGCATCTGGTGGGGCAAGAGTCGGTGCACCTGCATCCCGATTGGGAATTGGCTCGTGCCTATCCGCTGCGGCCTGATCTCCTGTCGATGTCGCATGTCTGGCATGAGCCGGGCGGGGTGCGCCACGTGATTGCCGCCAAGGGCGCCCCTGAAGCGGTGATGGACCTGTGTCACCTGCCTGATGACGCTTGCCAACCCTGGCGCGATCAGGTCGAGCGCATGGCTGAAAAGGGCATGCGGGTGCTGGCGGTGGCCCGATCCCAGGGGGCCATCGAGCACGCGCCGGGGGACGCCTGGCCCGATGTGCAGCACGACTTCGATTTTGAGTTCCTGGGGCTGGTCGGCTTGGTCGACCCCTTGCGCGAATCGGTGCCCGATGCCGTCAAGACCTGCCGCGATGCCGGGATTCGCGTGGCCATGATCACCGGCGATTACCCGGTGACCGCCCTGGCCATTGCCGAGCAGGCCGGCATCGACACGCAGGGTGGGGTGCTGCGCGGCGATGAGATGGCGTTGCTCGACGATGCGACCTTGCGCGAGCGCGTGCGCCATGTGTGCGTGTTTGCGCGGGTGATGCCAGATCAGAAGTGGCGCATTGTCAAGGCCTTGCAAGGCCTGGGTGAAGTGGTGGCGATGACCGGCGATGGGGTCAACGATGCGCCGTCGCTGAAAGCAGCTGACATCGGCGTGGCCATGGGCGGCCGGGGCACCGACGTGGCGCGAGAGGCTTCGGCCATCGTGTTGCTGGATGATGACTTTCAGTCGATTGCCACCGCCGTCGCCCATGGCCGCCGCGTCGATGACAACCTGCGCAAGGCCATGGCCTTTGTGTTGGCCGTGCACGTGCCGATTGCCGGCTTGACCTTGCTGCCTTTGTTGATGGGCTGGCCCTTGTTGTTCTTCCCGGTGCACATCGCCTTTCTGGAACTGATCATCGACCCGGTGTGCTCCATCGTGTTCGAGGCGGAGGCGGCCGAGCCTCGGGTGATGTCGCGCGCACCTCGTAAGCCCGGCTCGGCTTTGCTCTCGCGCGGCTTGTTGCTGGGCAGTGTCGTGCAGGGGCTGTTGGTGTGGGCGGTGGTGGCGGTGTTTTACCAAGCCTTGTTGGGCAGCAGTGTGCCCGAGGCCCAAGCCCGTGCGGGGGCTTTCGTGGCGCTGGTGGCTTGCAACATCGGGCTGATTCTGGGGAACCGATCGCAGGGCAGCAACATGCTGGCCACCGTGCTGCAGCCCAATCGAGCGTTTTGGGTGATGCTGCTGGCCACCAGTTCAGTGCTGGCTTTGATGCTGGCGTGGGCGCCCGCACGCGACCTGTTCCGATTTGCGTCGATTCCTGCCAGTACCTTGATCAGCGCCTTGGCCTTGGGTGTGGCGGTCTGGGTGGTGTTGGAGGTGGGCAAGTGGGTGCTCACCCGCCGCCGCTGATCACTGGATCAGCACGTGCAAGAACGCCACCAGCCGAGGGGGGCGCTCTACGGCATCCAACCAGTTCTTGACCACCAGGCCGAGTTCGGTGTCACCTTCGATGCTCAATCGCCGCTGGAAAAACAGCGTATCGGCATCCATATCGCCAGCGGCCATGCGCATGAAATCCGCCAGATTGGCGGCAAGCTTTAATTCTGGTGAACCTTTCCAGATGGGGTAGAGTTGATCGCCGCGGCAGGTGAAGCGAAGCGTGAGCCCCGCGTCGCGCACTTCGATTTCGAACAGTCGGCCATGCAGTTCGGGGGGCATGGGCAGGGCCTGTGCCCATTGGGCCACGCGCCAGCCTGCGGCCAGAGGCAGGGCTGCCAAGGGGGGCGGAACGAGGTGACCCAGGCGCCGAATGAACGTCGGCAGACCGGAGGAGGTTGGACGTGCTGAAGTCATGGGCGAGCGCCTGGGTCGGACCAGATCATACCGGCCTGGCCTTGCCAGTATCCGTTGCAGCGGGAGATCTGTTCGGGCAGGGGAACCTCCAGCGGCGCGCTGTCATTGCGAAGGCAATCCAGCGAGGCGACGGCTTCCAGCGTGCCTCGAGATTGCGGACTCACGCGCAACACATTCACACCCATGTCAACCAGATCTTGGGTTTGAGGGATCAGATCGTGCAGGGCGGCGGATTGGGTTTGGATGCCATTGATGGTCAAGAAGCGTTGCCCCTCTTGCGAGTTCAAAGCCAGCCCATCCGGATGTTCGATGCAGCGGAAGCCGCAGTCGTCTTTCTTAAGGCAATAGTGGCGCGCGGTGAAGCAACGCGCTGAGAACGCCAGCGGCAGCCGGCCCCACACCAGCACTTCGGCCTCGGGGCGGGTGTCGCCACTGCTCTCAATCAGGGTGCGCATGTGCTTGCCACTCAATTCAAAGGGCAGAACCCAGCGATGGGCGCCCAGACCTTGCAGCCACTTGACCGTATCAGCGTGATACGTGTTGAGATGGGGGCCGGCCACGAAGCGGCGCCCTTGCAAGGATCGGATCGCACCCAGATCCCCCGCTTCGATGTCGAAGTCGGTCTGGCTGGTGAGCCGGCGCATGGTGTGCGCATCCGTCTCGGTGTCGATCAGGGTTTGGGTGGACAGCACCACTTCCTTGCCTGCTTCGCGCAAGCTGGCAGCCAGCTCGAGCCAGTCGGGCAGCCGCATCTCATGGCGGCGGCTGCACACGGTTTCACCCAGGTAGACGATGTCGGCAGGGCTGTCCGCCACTTGGGCATAAAAGGCCAACACGTCTTGTCGCGGCCAGTAGTAAAGCAGCGGGCCGACGGCAATGCGAAACGATGGGGTCATGGATAAGCTCACTTCCAGGGGCGCTCGTAAGCACCCTGTGTCACTTGGGCCCCTTCAGCCTGGGCTGCCAGGCGGGCCTGCCACTCGGGGCGCACGCTGTAGCGGTGCGGGTTGCCGCAGGCGGCATCCACCGCAGCCCTCAAGACCTGCACCACCTGCGACACATAAGCCGGGCTGCGCTGTCGTCCCTCGATCTTCAAGGCGGCCACCCCCATCTCGACCAACTGTGGCAGCAAGCCAATGGCGTTCAAGCTGGTGGGTTCTTCCAGCGCATGGTCGAACTCGCCTTCCACCTCAAACCGGCCCTTGCACAAGGTTGGGTAGGCGGCGTTTTCGCCGGGGCCATAGTTGTCGATCATCACGCCACCCAATCGGGCTTCGAGGTGCTGATTTTTTTCAACCCAACGCACCGCATGAGCGGGTGAACACACGCCTTTGTTGTTGGGCGAATCCCCCGTGGCATAAGAAGACAGCAGGCAGCGGCCTTCTGCCATCACGCACAGGCTGCCAAAGCCAAACACCTCGATCTCGACAGGGCTGGATTCGATGAGCCGAGCGATCTCTCTCAAGGTGAGCACGCGTGGCAACACCACCCGCTGGATGCCAAACTGCTCGTGCATCAGGGCGATCGAATCGGCATGTGTGGCCGAGCCCTGCACCGACAGATGCAGGCGCAGATCGGGATAGCGATCCCGTGCATAGCACAGCAAGCCCGGGTCGGCCAGGATGATGGCATCGGCTCCCAGCAACACGGCCTGATCGATGGCCTCATGCCATTCGCGGGTGCGGCCAGGCTGCGGGAAAGTGTTGATCGCAAACAGCACACGCTTGTGCAGGCTTTGCGCCAGCTCAATGCCTTGTCGCAAAGACTGGGTGTCGAAATTCAGGCCCGCAAAGTTGCGCGCATTCGTGCCGTTTTTCAAGCCGACGTACACGGCGTCGGCCCCTGCAGTGAGGGCAGCCTTGAGGGCGGCCAGACTGCCGGCTGGAGCCACCAGCTCCATCGATGTGGACGGGATTGACATGATGGGCGCCAGTGTGCGCCGCACCCGAAAAATTGCCTTGTCCTCGATCAAGAGCCCGTCACTCAGACGGGGTGCCAGTCGTTGTTGATCTTGCCGTCCACAATGCCGATGCGGCGGTCTGCCCCCGAAGCGAATGAGCCATCATGGGTGACCGCCACCACGGTTTTGCCCATGTCCCTGGTGAGGCTTTGCAGCATCGCACGCACGTTCTGGCTAGACGCTGAATCGAGGTTGCCCGTGGGTTCATCGGCCAGGATGACCAAGGGATCATTGGCGAGTGCGCGTGCGATCGCCACCCGCTGGCGTTGCCCGCCCGACAATTGGCTCGGGTGTTTGTAGGCCTGTTCTTTCACGCCCAGGTGATCCAGCAGATCCAGGGCCCGCCCGCGTGCAGCGTCATCGTTGAGCTGCCCCAGCTTGCGCATGGGCAGGGTGACGTTGTCGATGACCGTGAATTCGGCCAGCAGGAAGTGAAACTGAAACACGAAGCCCAGCTTCGCCAGGCGCCGATCCGACAAGTCATCTTCGTTGTAATGGGTGGTGTCTTCGCCATCCAGCAAGATGCGCCCTTCATCGGGCAGATCCAGCAGCCCCAGCAGGTACAACAAGGACGACTTGCCCGAACCCGAAGGGCCCATGATGCAGACGAATTCGCCGCGCTGGATCTCAAGCGACACGCCGTTGATGAGGGTGACCGGAACCTCGCCCGGGATGCGGCGAACCAGGTTGTCGGCTCGCAGAACGGGAGGATGGGATGCGCTCATGTGGCTCCCCGCAAGATGTCAACTGGGTGCACACGGCCCGCCTTGCGTGCGGGCAAATAGGCGGCGGCCACGCATGAGGCCATGGCGAACATGGCCGCCAGCACGAACTGCTCTGAGCCCCACCAGATCGGCAGGTGAACCAGCTCCGTCATGCCCGGCGCCTTGATCTCGAGTTGTCCCAGGATGCGCATCAGAATGGCCCCGAAAATCAGCCCCACGCCACTACCGATCAGGCCAACGATCAGGCCCTCGAACAAAAAAATCAGGCGAATGTCGCGCGAGTGAAAGCCCATCGATTTGAGGATCGCGATGTCCTTGGTCTTTTCCATCACGATGGTCGAGATCGTGTTGTAGATGCCGAACGCGGCTACCACCAGGATGGCCGACACCACGCTGTACATGATCAGGTTGCGCACCAGCAGCAAGCTGAGGATGTCTTCCGAAGCCTCGATCCACGACACCGATTTGTAGCCAAATTTGGTTTCGACTTCCTTGGCGATGGCAGGTGAGTCATAGGGTTCGTTCATCTGCACGATGATGCGGTTGACGCGGTTAGGGCGGTCCAGCAAACCTTGCGAGCGCTTGAGCATCATGAAGGTCTGGCTTTCGTCATAGTTGGCGATGCCCGTGCGGAAGATGCCCACGATCTTCATGGTTCGATTCTGCCCGCTGGGCGACAGGATGCTCAGCGTGTTGCCCATGCGCAGATTGAACTTGTCGGCCAGACCTTTGCCGATCACGATGCCATTGGGGGTGGCGTTCAGTGCCTCCAGGTCACCTGTGAGGAACTTTTCATCAATGGTGGTCACCTGGCGCATCTTGGCTGGCACCACGCCGGACAAGGTGATGCCTTGCTGCTTGCCGGCAAAGTTCAACACCGCCGTGCCCTGCAGCACTGGGGCGGCACGCACCCCGGGTTGTGCTTCCAGAAACTCGAGGATCTGCCGGTAGCCCCGGATGCCGCGCGGCTCATTCGGTACTTTGACATGGTTGGTACGCACGGCCCCATCGGGCCAGGCCGTCCATGCCGGTTGCGGCTGGGGGTTGCGGAATTCATCCGACACCGTGACGTGCGGGCTGTTGTCGACCATGCGCTTGAGGAAGTCCTTTTCAGACCCGCGCATCAAAGACGACACGGCCAGGAAGAAGGCCACCCCCAGCACCACCCCCGACAGCGACACCAAGGTCTGCCGCCGTCGACTGGTCAAGTGGCCCAGCGCCACATCAAGCTGGATCTTCATGGGTCAGCTCAAGGTTGGCCTGCACGCAGCGCTCGGCCTTCGGTCAAGTCAGCCGGCGGCACGGTCACCACTTTCGCATCGGCCGGCAGGCCAGACAGGATTTCGGTCTTGCTGGTGCCCGCGATGCCGATCTTCACGGCTTGCTGATGCGCCCGACCGTCTTGCATGATCCAGACGCTGTCCTTCACCACCGCGGTGCTAGGCACCAGCAAGGCGTTGTCGCGTTGGGTCACCACCAGGTTGGCTTCCACCGTCATGCCGGCCAATAGGCCTTGTGTGCGATCAAGCTGAATGCGCACGCGGTAGCTGCGTGACACGGGGTCGCCCTTGGGCGTGATCTCGCTGACCGTGCCCTTCAAGGTCTGGCCCGGCAGGGCATCGGCGCGCAGCACGACGAGCTGGCCCTTGCGTACACGCCCAATGTCCTCTTCGTCCACATCCACCGTGGCCCGCAACGGGGCACAACAAGCCAGGCTCATCAGCACCTGCCCGGCGGTCAAGACTTGGCCCACTTCACCATCGCGGCGCAGCACCATGCCGTCGGCCGGGGCGGTGAGGGACAGGTAGTCGCGCAGCGACTGGGCGCGCTTGACCGTGGCTTGTGCGGCATCCAGATCCGACTTGGCCCGATCCAGCTCCACCTGGGCCAGAAAATGCTGAGCGACCAGTTCACGGGTGCGCTCGTATTGCGCGCGGGCCAGCTTTTCGCGGGCCAGTGCTTCGTCCACCGAGCTTTGCAGGTCGCCGGCATCAAGCTTGGCCAGCACCTGTCCTTTGCGAACGGTGTCGCCTTCGTCGGCCAGCAAGGCCACCAAACGGCCCGTCACCTTCGAGGCGATGGGAATGGTCACCGTTGGCTCGATCGAGCCGGCCGCGTACACCGCATCGATGGCGGGGCCACGCGTCACGGGCGTCACCGTCACATCAAGCGGTCGGTGCTTCCATGCATATCCAATCCCCAGGCCGACTGCCAGCACCACGGGCAGGGCGATCCACCATTTTTTGCTCACGGTCGGGACATCCTTATCTAACGATTCAGAAGAGTATGACCCGCATTTTCCATCCGAGTTTGACCAATGGCGTTCTGCCTCAATTCATTAATATTGACTCAATGGGGCCACAGCCAGCGCTTGGTGCCCTGGAAATCGATCTTGTCCACCGATAGGGAGCCAAAGGAGTTGTCCGAGTGCCCCATGGTGATCGATTGCACCTTGAAGCTCGGCATCACATCGCTGCTCAAGCCCGCATTGGGGAAGGCAATCTGGACCACATCCCCGCCGGTGTAAATCCCGGCGGCAATGGCGGCGTTCATCTGTTGGGCAGTCTGGCTGCTGGCCGTGACGGTGCCAGATTCGCCCAGATAAGGCTGCATCGAACTGGCCACCGCATTGCCGAAGCTGCCGGGGGTGTTGGCATCGCTCACGTAGTTCAGGGGCTGGCCACGCAAGATGTCGTAACGCCGAACGAACATGCCGTTGATGGCAATCCCGTTGAAGGAAATGGAGCCGCCGTTGGCATCGGTGTCGGTGTAGACGAAAGCGTCCGTCTTGATGTGAAGGTCACCCATCAAGGTGACGCCGTCTTGGCCTTGCACCGAGCGCAGGTCTTGATCGCTCAGCGGGCCGGAAGCCTGGGCCACCGCACAGGCGCTCAAGTAAGTGAGCGCAGCGATTCCTGATTTGAAAGCGACTTTCATGGCATCTCCTTGACTAGGCAATTTTTGTCAGCGTAGCCGCAGATGCCGAAACATGCCACTGTCGATTGTCAATGTTCTTGCAATTTGACTGGAGATCAAAAGACAAATGCCGACACAAGCCTCTCGGCCGGTCGGCACCGGGGTGCGGGCACCCAAACCTGAACGAAGTCCACCATCGGTGTCCGATTGGCGGGGACAGGTGATTGGCTGAGCCGATGGCGTCAGCCGGCTCAACTGGGTTCAGAACCGATAGTTCAGACCCAAACTGATCTGGGGGATGAAGGAGATCTTGCCGACCCCATCGCGCAACTGTTGGGTTTCTTGGTCGATGTCGCTTTGCGAGGCGTGATCGAGAACGGGCCCGGTTGCTTTGAACTCGACCTTGGGTTTGCCGATGGTGGCACCCAGATCGGCCACAAAGCCAAAACCCTTGTCACTGTGCTGATGGCCCCAACCGATGCCCAGGTAGGGCGTGGTCGACGGGAACTTCACCGACGCATCGACATGATCGTCCGGGGTCAGCAGGTAGGAGTTGTTGCCGATTTGAACGGTCGAGCCCGCTTGCGCGGTCGAATGCAGCTTGATTTCTTGATGGTTGAAGGTCAGGCCGCCACTGAACCGGAAGCCACCGTTGAACGGAAAGTAGTCACCAAAGATGCCCAAGCGGGTGAAGGCCAGCGTGGCTTGGTAATCGATGCCGGATTCGGTGGCGTTCTTCTTGTAGTTGCCAAGGGTTGCCACGTCGGCGCGCACGGTGAACATCGGGTTGATGGCTTGCGCGTAGCCGAACATCAGGCCAGGGAGGCCGACACCTGCGTACACCTCGCCAGCGTTGGCCGTTGCGGTGAGGCAGCAGGCGAACAGGGTTGCCAGGCAGAGCTTGCTCGATGAACGAATCATGTGGATCGCTTTCATGGGGGCTTCCGGGAGGATGCGTTGTTGACTTCCTTGTCACAACAGCAACTGCGGAATATAGGTGTGGGGCCCCCGGTGCGATCTCCGTAATAGCGGTCCAAAGAGTGGCCACTTTCGCGGCAGTCTTACAACTCGAAGTCGTAATCGATGGTCAGCGGCGCATGGTCGCTGAACCACTGCTCCTTGTAGATCTGCGCCTGCCGCGCCAGTTGGGCCATGCCTGGGGTGGCCAGGTGGTAATCAATCCGCCACCCCACGTTCTTGGCGCGGGCCTGGCCCCGGTTGCTCCACCATGTGTAGCAGGCATCGGTGGTGTCGGGGTGCAGCACGCGGTACACGTCGATCAGGCGGGTATCCCCAGCCGGGTCCAGCAGCGCCGTCATCCAGGCACGCTCTTCTGGCAGAAAGCCGCTGTTTTTCAGGTTGCCCTTCCAGTTCTTCAGGTCGGCTTCTTTGTGCGCGATGTTCACGTCGCCGATCAGGATGAACTCGCGGTCTTCGCGCAGTCGGGCCAGATGGGGCCGGATCACATCCAGAAAGCGGAACTTGGCCTGTTGGCGGTCTTCCGAGCTGGAGCCGCTCGGAAAATAGCAACTGATGATCGAGAGCTTGCGGCCGGGCTTGTCGAAGCGCATCTCCACATATCGGCCTTCGGGGTCGAATTCGCCTGTCGGGTCGTTGCCCCCCAGGCCCACGATCACGTCGGAAGGCTCATGGCGGCTGTAGAGCCCAACCCCCGAGTAGCCCTTTTTCTCGGCATGGTGGAAGTGCCCCGGCATGCCGGCGATGTTCGACAACGAAGGGGTCAGATCGGCCGCTTGCGCCTTGAGCTCCTGCACGCCCATACAATCGGCGTTCAACGCTTCAGCCCAGGGCAGCAGCCCCTTGTTCGCGGCAGACCGAATGCCGTTGAGGTTGAGGGATACCAGTCTAAACACAACGCACCATTTTCATCATGAGCAACACCCCATCGAACGACGCACTGGCCCAGGATTTCGTTGCCTTTGCCGTGCAGTCCAAGGTGCTGCGGTTTGGGGAATTCAAGACCAAAGCGGGGCGACTGTCGCCCTACTTCTTCAACGCTGGCTTGTTCGACGACGGCGCCAAGCTGGGCCGTCTGGCCGAATTCTATGCACGCCGTCTGATCGCGTCCGGCCTGCAGTTTGACATGCTCTTTGGCCCGGCCTACAAGGGCATCACCCTGGCGGCGGCCGTGTCCATTGAGCTGGCTCGCCTGGGGCACAACAAGCCTTTCGCCTACAACCGCAAAGAAGCGAAGGACCATGGCGAGGGTGGCGCCCTGGTTGGGGCTCCGGTCCAAGGGCGTGTCTTGATCATCGATGATGTGATCTCCGCAGGCACTTCCGTGCGCGAGTCGATCGACCTGATTCTCAAGGCGGGCGCCACCCCAGCTGGCGTGACGATTGCTCTGGATCGCCAGGAAAAAGCCACGGCCAACGGGCAGGACGCCACCGAAAGTGCGGTGCAGCAAGTGGAACAACATTACAAACTGCCAGTTGTTTCCATCGCGACGCTGGGTGATCTGTTGCAATATCTGCAGTCACAATCCGATCCTGCGCTCAGTGCAGCCTACCCGGCAGTGTTGGCCTACCGTCAACGCTACGGGGTGTGATCGCGTTGAACCTTCATCCGCCCGAAGGCCAAAGGATATGAACTTGACCCCGCGTCGCCAGAGTTTTCCGAGCGTGTTGTCTGCCTTGCGCGTGTGGCTGGTCGGCGTTGCGCTGTCGATGCCCTTGTGGGGGCACGCCGTCATCTATACCTGTGTCGATGCCCATGGCAAACGCTACACCTCGGATCGCCCGATTGTGGAGTGCCTGGACCGCGAGCAACGCGTGCTCAACCAGGATGGCTCGCAACGGAAATTGGTGCCGCCGCGCATGAATGCCGAAGAGCGTGCCGCGGCCGAGGAGCGTGAACACCAACGCCAGGTGGCCGAAGCGGCGCAAAAAGATGCGATCCGTCGTGACCGCAACCTCATGATGCGCTATCCCACCGAACAGTCGCACCAAAAGGCCAGAGAAGCGGCGTTGGATGATCTGAAGAACGCGATCAAGACCTCTGAGCTGCGCGTGGCCGAGTTGCAGTCCGAACGCAAGCCCCTGGAAGCCGAAGCCGAGTTCTACAAAGGCAAGGCCTTGCCACCCAAGCTGCGCACCAAGCTCGAGGCCAATGACGCGGCCCAACAGGCTCAGCGCGATGTGATCCAGGGCCAAAAGGCCGAAATCGTCCGGATCAACGCCTTGTACGATGCAGAGTTGGCCCGGCTCAAAAAGCTGTGGGCTGGCGCCCCTCCGGGCTCCATTGCCGCTGATCCGGCTGCGTCATCGGCCTCCCAATAAGCCGAATCAAATCAGGCGGCGACGCCCAATGTGGAGCTTGTCGGCCAGCCAGAATCGAATGTGGTAGCGGTGCTTGCGCAGGTAGGTGGCCCACTTTTTCAGCGTGGGATAGCGCCGGTAATCCGTGCGGTCACCGATCACCGAAGCCGCTTCTTCGTGGCTGACTTGTCGGAAGAAGTTGGGGCTGCCTGACAGCACAGTCAGGTCGCGTTCCCAGTAGAACTTGAAATCAAAATCCACCGGACGCAACAAGGTCTGACGCTGTTGGATCAGCTTGGTGGCCCCTTGGTGCGACACCATGTAAGCGCAGGTGGGTGAGCTTCAGCATGTCCCACTTTGAGCTCGAATCGGCCAATTTTGCAGCGTGTCGCGGGTGCAGACGGGTTTCTGGTCGAAGTCATCTTCCTGGATCAGGGCGCACGCCAGTTGGCGTTGGGCAATCAACTCCCAGCATTTGAGGTGACTCAAAAAGCAGCCAATCTCGCCCGGGGTGAGGCCGCGAAACCACTCCCCATGCGGGGCGGGCTGCGGGTTGAGTTGCTTCAAGGTGGAGGGATCGAGCTTGGCGCCGTCTACCGCTGGCGCGCGCTCCCAGGGCAAACCCAGTTTGTCGAGTAGGGCCCCGCACCGATCCAGGCGGTCGCGGGAGCGGTCCAGGTTGATCAGCAGATGAGGGGAAAGGTCGTGGTCAGCCGGCCAGCTTCTTCTTCAACAGCTCGTTGACCGTGGCGGGGTTGGCCTTGCCTTTGGTGGCCTTCATGGCCTGACCTACCAGCGCATTGAACGCCTTTTCCTTGCCGGCGCGGAACTCTTCCACCGACTTGGCATTGGCCGCCAGGATGTCGTCCAGGATCTTTTCCAGCTCGCCGGTGTCGCTCATCTGCTTGAGGCCCTTGGCTTCAATCACAGCGTCAACCTGAGCCAGCGGTGGCAAGGCTTCCGATTCTTCCTGTTCAGACCACAGCACCTCGAACACTTGCTTGGCCCCATTGTTGGCGATGGTGCCGTCGGCAATGCGCGTGATCAGCGCGGCCAGCAGGTCGGCGCTGATGGGGCTGTCGTCGATGGTTTGCTCGGCGCTGTTCAGTCGGCGCGAGACTTCACCCATCAACCAGTTGGACACCAGTTTGGGCTGTTTGCAGGCTTTGGCGGCCGCTTCAAAGAAGGCGCCAAACGCTTTCGACTGCGTCATCATGGTGGCGTCGTACGCAGGCAGTCCGTAGTCAGACTGGAAGCGCTCGGCCATCACGCGGGGCAGCTCAGGCATCTCGCCCTTCACGCGTTCGATCCACTCTGGCGCAATGGTCAGCGGGGGCAGATCGGGGTCGGGGAAGTAGCGGTAGTCGTGCGCGTCTTCCTTGGTGCGCATGGCGCGGGTCTCGCCGGTGTCGGGGTTGAACAGCACCGTGGCTTGCTGAATGGCGCGACCGTCTTCGATCTCGTCAATCTGCCAGTTGATTTCGTAGTCGGTGGCCTGCTGCAGGAACTTGAAACTGTTGAGGTTCTTGATTTCGCGGCGGGTGCCCAGGGGCGCACCGGGGCGGCGTACTGACACGTTCACGTCGCAGCGGAACGAGCCTTCCTGCATGTTGCCGTCGCAAATGCCCAGCCACACCACCAAGGCGTGCAGGGCGCGGGCGTATTCGGCGGCCTCGGCGCTGCAGCGCATGTCGGGCTCGGTCACGATTTCCAGCAGCGGGGTGCCGGCGCGGTTCAAGTCAATGCCCGACGACTTTTCGCCATTGAAGCCTGCGAAGTCTTCGTGCAGCGATTTGCCAGCATCTTCTTCCAAATGGGCGCGAACCAGCTTGACGGTGTGCTCTTTGTCGCCCACGAAGAAGCTGACCGAGCCGCCTTGCACGACCGGGATTTCGTACTGGCTGATCTGATAGCCCTTGGGCAGGTCAGGGTAGAAGTAGTTCTTGCGCGCGAAGATCGAGCGCGGCGCCACATGGGCGCCCACGGCCAGGCCAAAGGCGATGGCACGGGCCACGGCGCCCTTGTTCATCACGGGCAGGGTGCCGGGCAAGGCCATGTCCACTGGGCAGGCCTGGGTGTTAGGCGCGGCGCCGAACTGGGTCGAGGCCCCCGAAAAGATCTTGGACTGGGTGGACAGCTGGACGTGAGTCTCGATGCCGATCACGACCTCGTAACCGCGCACCAGCAGGGAAGTTTGAACGTTGCTCATGGGTGTCTTCAGGCCTGGATGGCGGCAGGTTTGCGTTGGTGCCAGTCGGTCGCTTGCTGGAAGGCGTGCGCGGTGTGCAGCAGCTGGGCTTCTTGCCAGTAGTTGCCGATCAACTGCAGGCCCACGGGCAAATCGTGTTCACCGAAGCCGCAAGGCAGGCTCATGCCGGGCAGGCCAGCCAGCGAGGCCGGCAGGGTGAAGATGTCGGCCAGGTATTCCTGCACGGGGTCCGTCGAGGAGCCAATCGGGCGGGCCACGGTGGGCGACACGGGGCCGGCGATCACGTCGCAAACCTTGAAGGCCGCCTGGAAGTCGTCCGCAATCATGCGGCGCAGCTTTTGCGCTTGCAGGTAGTAGGCGTCGTAATAGCCATGCGACAGCACGTAGGCACCAATCATGATCCGGCGCTTGACTTCGGGGCCGAAGCCTTCTGCGCGGGTTTTGCGGTACATGTCGTTCAGATCGCCATATTTGGCAGCACGATGACCGAATTTGACGCCATCAAAGCGGCTCAGGTTGGACGAGGCTTCAGCCGGCGCGATGATGTAGTACACCGGAATCGACAGCTCGGTGCGGGGCAGGCTGATGTCCACCAGCGTGGCGCCCAGCTTTTGCAGTTGATCCAGTGCGGCACGGGTGGCGGTGGCCACATCGGCGCTCACGCCTTCACCGAAAAATTCCTGGGGCACTCCTACGCGCAGGCCAGCCAAAGGCTGCTCGGCGGTGGCGCCGGCGCGCGGGGTGCGCAGCGCGGCCACGAAATCGGGCACGGGCTGTTGCGCGCTGGTGGCGTCACGCTCGTCAAAACCGCTCATGGCCTGCAGCAGCAGGGCGCAGTCTTCAGCGGTGCGGGCCATGGGGCCGGCCTGGTCCAGCGACGAGGCAAAGGCGATCATGCCGTAGCGTGAGCAGCGGCCATAAGTGGGCTTGATGCCGGTGATGCCGGTCAAGGCCGCAGGTTGGCGAATCGAGCCGCCGGTGTCGGTGCCGGTCACGCCGGGCACCAGGCGCGCGGCCACGGCCACGGCAGAACCACCCGACGAGCCACCAGGAATGCGATTCGTGTCCCAGGGGTTGCGGGCAGGCTGGTAAGCCGAGTTTTCGTTGGCGCCACCCATGGCGAATTCGTCGCAGTTCAACTTGCCCAGGCTCACGGTGCCGGCTTTGTTGAGCTTGTCGACCACGGTGGCGTCAAACGGGCTCATATAGCCCTTGAGCATTTTGGAGGCGGCCGTGGTGGGGTGGTCCACCGTCACAAAGATGTCCTTGTGCGCCACAGGGATGCCGTCCAGCGGGCCGAAGGTCTGACCATTGGCGCGACGCAGGTCGGCCGCTGCGGCTTCGGCGAGCGCACCGGCCTCGTCCACGTGCAGGAAGGCGCCCAGGTGGTTGTGGGCTTGCACGCGAGCCAGCGCATGGCGGGTCAGTTCGGTGCTGGTGGTCTGGCCAGCGGCCAGCATCTGGCTCAGTTCGGCCAGGGTCTTGTCATGGAATGCGGTCGTCATCGTGTCACTCACTCGATCACCTTGGGCACCAGGAACAGACCTTCGTCTTGTGCCGGGGCGTTGCGCATATTGGCTTCGCGGTGGTTGGCCTCGGTCACGGTGTCTTCGCGCAAGCGCAGGGTGACGTCCTCGATGGCCGACAGCGGGGTGTAAAGGGGCTCTACGCCGGAGGTGTCAACGGCGCGCATCTTCTCGACGATCGCGAAAAATTCGTTCAATTGCGTCAGCATGTCGCCTTGTTCGGCATCGCTCAATTCGAGGCGGGCCAGTTGGGCTATGCGGCTGACTTCATGAGAGGTCAAGGCCATGGGGTTCATCCAGGGTTGTCAATGGGGCCAAATCAGCGTCGCACGAGGGTGAAACCACCTGTGTCGCCCTCTGAAATCGCGGGTCCTTGGGGTATTATCCTAGGTTATCCACAAGCCATGATCGTCCCACGAAGACGTGGTGTTGTGTGATATCGAATTCACTGCGCAGCCTGGTTGAAGTTTTGTCTGCGACAAGGCTGCGTGTTCTGTTTCAAAAGAGGTGGGATCACCCGAGCCGGTTCGAAGCCGGATCGCCCTGTGCCAGATGCGCGAACTTCTTCCGCATCGGTCGTGGGTCCATCGCCTCTGTCGGAGCGTCCGCGCATGTACTCAATGTTTCGCAAGTATTTTTCGACTGACCTGGCCATCGACCTGGGTACCGCCAACACGCTGATTTATGTGCGTGACAAGGGCATCGTGCTCGATGAACCTTCGGTGGTGTCGATCCGCCACGAGGGGGGGCCCAACGGCAAGAAGACCATCCAGGCCGTGGGCTCCGAGGCCAAGGCCATGCTGGGCAAGGTGCCCGGCAACATCGAAGCCATTCGTCCGATGAAGGATGGCGTGATCGCTGACTTCACCGTCACTGAGCAAATGCTCAAGCAGTTCATCAAGATGGTGCACCCGCGCTCGGTTCTGCGGCCCAGCCCGCGCATCATCATCTGCGTGCCCTGCGGTTCCACCCAGGTGGAACGCCGCGCCATCCGCGAATCGGCGCTGGGCGCAGGCGCCTCTGAGGTGTATCTGATCGAAGAACCCATGGCCGCGGCCATCGGCGCCGGTTTGCCGGTGTCCGAAGCCTCTGGCTCGATGGTGGTGGACATCGGTGGTGGTACGACCGAAGTGGGCGTGATCTCGCTGGGCGGCATGGTCTACAAGGGCTCGGTCCGTGTCGGTGGCGACAAGTTCGACGAATCCATCATCAACTACATCCGCCGCAACTACGGCATGTTGATCGGGGAGCCCACCGCCGAAGCCATCAAAAAGCAAATCGGTTCCGCTTTCCCTGGATCTGAAGTCAAGGAAATGGAAGTCAAGGGTCGCAACCTGTCTGAGGGCGTGCCACGCAGCTTCACCATCTCGTCCAACGAGATCCTGGAAGCCCTGACCGACCCGCTCAACCAGATCGTGTCAGCCGTCAAAAACGCGCTGGAACAGACGCCTCCCGAGCTGGGTGCTGACATCGCCGAGCGCGGCATGATGCTGACCGGCGGTGGCGCCCTGTTGCGCGATCTGGATCGCCTGCTGGCCGAGGAAACCGGCTTGCCGGTTCACGTGGCCGAAGACCCGCTGACCTGCGTGGTGCGCGGCTGTGGCATGGCACTCGAGCGCATGGAACGTCTGGGCAGCATCTTCACCAACGAGTAAGGTCACCGCTGAGGGGCGCACTCTCCCATGCCGTTGTCCACCCTGGAGCGCACGCCGCCCCCCTTCTTCAAACAAGGGCCTTCGGCATTCACACGCCTGCTGTTTTATTCAGCACTGGCGGTGTTGTTGATGGTGGCCGATGTGCGCTGGAAGGTCACCCAACCGATCCGAGTGGTGATTGCCACCGGGTTTCAGCCTTTGCAAGAGGCGGCGCTGACGCCGTCGCGGTGGTGGCAGGCGCTTCGTAATTACACCTCGGGGCTGGATGCCGCCCTGGCTGCCGAGACCACCGCCCAACGCCTCATCACGGCGCAGGCCGAACGCATCATGCTGGCCGATCAGCTTGAGCGAGAAAATGCGCAGTTGCGCGCTTTGCTCGACTTGCGTCCTCGGATCGATACCCCGACCCTGGCCGCCGAAGTGCTGTACGACGCCCAAGATCCCTTCACCCGCAAGGTGGTGATCGACCGTGGCAGCTCGCAAGGCGTCATTTTGGGTTCACCTGTGCTGGACGAGGCCGGGGTGCTGGGCCAGGTGACGCGGGTTTACCCCCTGACTGCCGAGGTCACGTTGGTCACAGACAAGGATGCGGCGGTGCCGGTGATCAATGCCCGCACCCAACAGCGCGGGGTGGCTTATGGGTCGCCTCAGTTGCACGGCATGGAGTTGCGCTTCATGGCCAGCAACTCCGACATCCAGGTCGGCGATGTGCTTCAGACGTCGGGCCTTGACGGGGTCTATCCTACCGGCATCCCTGTGGCCAAAGTGGCTGCCGTCGATCACCGTGCGGACACCGCCTTTGCCCGGATTCTGCTGACTCCGCTGGCACACCCCGATCGCCCAGATCACGTCTTGTTGTTGCAACCGATGTCGACCGAGTTGCCGCAGATCCCGGCAGGGGCGGCTTCGGGGGCTGCGTCAGCGCCGGATGCCCTGGCGGGCAAAGCCAAGGCACATGGGGCTGCGAAAGGATCCAAGCCATGATGCCGCGTGGCAATGAATTGCTGATGCCGGCCAACCCGGTCTTCATCTGGTTGTCCTTGTTGCTGGCGTTTGGCATCAATTTGTTTCCCTGGGGGCGCTGGGCGGGTGTGCCTGATGTGCTGGCCGTGGCGGTGGTGTTCTGGAACGTGCACCAGCCGCGTCGCGTGGGCATCGGTGGGGCCTTTTTGTTCGGCTTGATCATGGATGTGCACCAGGGGGCATTGCTAGGGCAGCACGCGCTGGCCTACACCTTGCTGAGCTTCTTCGCCATCACGATTCACCGGCGTTTGTTGTGGTTCACCACGCCTTCACAGGCTTTGCAGGTCATGCCGCTGTTCGTCGCTGGCCATGCGGTGTCGGCCCTTGTGCGCATGCTGGCCGGAGCCAGCTTTCCGGGCTGGAGCATCCTGCTGGCACCGGTGTTCGAGTCGTTGATGTGGCCGGTGGTCACCTTCGTGCTGCTGGCACCTCAGCGACGTCCGCCTGATCCGGACAAGAACCGTCCTTTGTGACGAGCCAGTCCGAAGCAGGGCCATCCGATGACTGAACTCAAGAACCTCGAACACGAGCTCGGCTTGTTTCGGGCCCGCATCTGGGCTGCGGCCGGGTTCGTCCTGTTCTGTTTTGGTTTGCTGGTGTTTCGTCTGGTGGTGCTCCAAGTGGTGCGTCACGACGAACTGGCCACGCAGGCCGAAAACAACCGCATCTCGGTGGTGCCGATCGTGCCCAATCGGGGCCTGATCGTCGATCGCAATGGCGTGGTGTTGGCCAACAACTATTCGGCCTACACCCTCGAGATCACGCCTTCTAAAGTGGATGACGTCGAGGCGACGATCGATGCCTTGGCCAAGATTGTGGACATCCAGCCCAAGGACCGCCGTCGCTTCAAGCGCCTGCGCGAGGAATCCAAAAACTTCGAGTCGATCCCGATCCGCACCCGCCTGACGGACGAGGAAGTCGCCCGCTTCACGGCGCAGCGGTTCCGTTTCCCTGGGGTCGACATCCAGGCGCGCTTGTTTCGGCACTACCCTTATGGTGAATTGGCCAGCCATGTTCTGGGCTACATCGGCCGCATCAACCAGAAAGAAGCCGAGGCCATGGAAGACTGGCCTGAAGAGGAATACGCCAATTACCGTGGCACCGAATACATCGGCAAGCTGGGCATCGAGCAGAGTTACGAGTCCGAACTGCATGGCGTGACCGGGTTCGAAGAGGTCGAAATCAGCGCTGCGGGGCGAGCCGTGCGCCGCCTCAAATCGCAACCCGCTATCCCGGGCAAAACCATCCACCTCTCGATCGACATCAAGCTTCAAGCTTTGATCGAGCGCTTGTATGGCAATCGCCGGGGCGCCATGGTGGTGATCGACCCGCGCAATGGTGAGGTGCTGGCCTTTGTGAGCAAGCCGACCTTCGATCCCAACCTGTTTGTCGATGGCATTGATGTCGACAACTGGAAAGAGTTGAACGAGTCGCTCGACAAGCCGCTGCTCAATCGCGCCTTGCGCGGCACATACCCACCTGGGTCCACGTACAAGCCTTTCCTGGCCTTGGCTGCCTTGCACACGAACAAGCGAGATCCGCGCACCATCATCATGGACAATGGCGTGTTCGTTTTTGGCGGGCACCGCTTTCGCGCGCCGGCAGACGAACAGGGCGGTCCGATGGACATGCACCGCGCCATCGTCAAGTCGAGCAATGTGTACTTCTATTCGCTCGCCAACGACATGGGCGTGGATCTGATCCATGACGAATTGGAGCCCATGGGGTTTGGTCGCCTGACCGGCATCGACCTCAAAGGCGAGGTCACAGGGATCCTGCCGTCTACCGAATGGAAGCGCAAAGCCTACAAGCGGCCTGAACAACAAAAATGGTACGCTGGCGAGACCATTTCCTTGGGGATCGGGCAGGGGTATAACTCCTTCACGATGCTGCAGATCGCGTGTGCCAACGCGACATTGGCATCGGGCGGGTTACGCTATCAACCACGGTTGGTGCGCGAGATCGAAGACGTCATGACCAAAGAAAAGCGCGTCATTTCGAGTGATGCCTTGCCGCCCCTGAATTACAAGCCCGAACACCTGGCCATCGTCAAACAGGCCATGTATGGGGTGACGCAAGAGGGCACGGCGACGCGTGTGTTCATGGGGGCGGGATACCAGAGTGGCGGCAAGACCGGCACGGCCCAGGCTGTCACCATGAAGCAAAACGAGAAGTATGTGGCCTCGAAGATGGATGAGTACAAGCGAGACCATTCGCTGTATGAAGCCTTTGCCCCGCTCGATAACCCCCGCGTGGCCTTGGCCATCATTGTCGAGAACGCCGGGTTCGGCGCGGCAGCGGCCGCGCCCATCGCACGTCGCGTGCTGGACTATTTGGTCCTGGGACAATATCCGAGTGAAGAAGACATCGAAGCGGTGCAACAGGCCAGGGCGTCCAGCCCGATCGGTACCCCTCGGAAAGTGTCCGAGGTGCCCTTGCCACGCGGGGTCGATGCGTATGGCGGAGATGTGCAGCAACAGGCCGTCGGGGTGGCAGCCCTTCCGGCTCCGCCCGTGGCGGCAGGTAGCGCCCCCGTGGCGGGTGCCAGTGCGGCCTTGCCCTCCGCCTCCAGTGGGAGTCAGCCATGAATCGGGTTTTCGACAAGCCGCCGCTGTGGCGCCGCATCCTGCCCATTTTTCAGGGTTTCGACTGGCCTTTGCTGCTGGTGGTCGTCACCATGTGTGTGATCGGGCTGGTGACCATGTACTCGGCTGGATATGACAACGGCACGCGGTTCGGCGACCAGTCGCGCAACATGATTCTGGCGGCAGGCGTGATGTTCCTGGTGGCACAGGTTCCGCCGCAGCGTCTACAAGCCATGGCGGTGCCACTGTATGCCTTGGGGGTGTTCCTGCTGATTCTCACGGCGATCCCGCATGTGGGCATCACCAAGAAGGGCGCGACGCGCTGGCTCAATGTCGGCATGGTGATCCAGCCTTCTGAGGTCCTCAAGATTGCCATGCCCTTGATGTTGGCTTGGTGGTTTCAGCGTCGCGAAGGCCAACGCAGTGCCAAGGATTTTCTGGTGGCGGGTGGGCTGTTGATGCTGCCCGCCGCACTGATCCTCAAGCAGCCCGATCTGGGCACGGCGATGCTGGTCCTGAGTTCGGGGCTGTATGTGCTGTTTTTTGCCGGGCTGAGCTGGCGCTTGATCGTCCCCGTGATCTTGGCAGGGGCAGTGGGGATCACTGCGCTGGTGCATTACGAAGAGCGGATTTGCCAGCCCGAAGTCAACTGGGTTGGGTTACATGAATACCAGAAGAACCGCATCTGTACCTTGCTGGATCCAACCAAAGATCCTTTGGGCAAAGGGTTTCACATCATCCAGGGCATGATCGCGATCGGTTCAGGCGGGGTCACCGGTAAGGGCTACATGAAGGGCACGCAGACGCACCTCGAGTTCATTCCCGAACGCACCACCGACTTCGTGTTTGCCGCTTATTCCGAAGAGTTCGGCCTGGTCGGAGGGCTCGTGCTGGTGGTCGGCTTCCTGTTCATGATTTTTCGGGGGCTGTACATCGCCTCGCAGGCACCGACCCTGTTCTCTCGCTTGCTGGCGGGCGCGGTGTCGCTCAGCTTTTTCACCTATGCTTTTGTGAACATGGGCATGGTCAGCGGCATCCTGCCGGTGGTCGGGGTGCCGTTGCCTTTCATCAGCTACGGCGGCACGGCCATGGTGACACTGGGGCTGGGCATAGGCATGTTGATGTCCATCGCCAAGAGTCGTGGTTTGATGCAGCGCTAGGCGCCCCGCAGGCCTGGCGCTAAGATGCCCGCAGTCGACTTCGATACAGCTTGAAGGAAATCCCCATGTCCTCCGTCATGCCTCAAACCTCCAGTGGGGTGCACCACAACGCACTGGATCGTCTGCTGATCTCATTTGATGCGGCGGTGCGCACGGTGTGGGCCGAGCACTCGGCGGCGCGTCCCTGCCCCAAGGCGCAGGAGGCCGATGCCACCCTGACCGACGCCGAAAAGCGCCAGTCCGCGGCCCTGATGCGGGTCAACCATGTGGGCGAAGTCTGTGCGCAGGCCCTCTATGCCTCGCAAGCATGGGGCACCCAAGACCCTTACCTGAAGGCCCAGTTCGACGCCGCGGCGCGCGAGGAAACCGATCACCTGGCATGGACAGAACAACGCTTGCGCGAACTGGGCGGGCGAACCAGTCTGCTCAACCCCCTGTGGTACGCCGGGGCCTTTGCCATCGGTTTGGTGGCAGCCCGCGCTGGCGACAAGATCAGCCTGGGTTTTGTGGTCGAGACCGAGCGGCAGGTGGAAGACCATCTCAACAGCCACATGGACCGACTGCCGGATGGCGACCGCAGCTCACGGGCCATCGTGGCCCAGATGCGCGACGATGAGGTGACGCATGCCAACAACGCGCTGAAGGCGGGGGGCGCCCCCTTGCCCGCCCCGGTGCGCGGCTTGATGCGGCTGGCCGCCAAGGTCATGACCTCGACCGCGCACTACCTCTGAGTCAGGCGGCGACGATCTCGAAGCTGGTCGTGATTTCGGCTGTCTTGGCCAACATGATCGAGGCCGAGCAGTACTTTTCGTGCGACATCTGAATCGCGCGCTGAACCGCTGCTTCCGGCAGGTTCACCCCGGTGACCACAAAGTGCATGTTGATCTTGGTGAACACCTTGGGATCCGTGCTGGCGCGATCGGCCGTCAGCTTCACGTCGCAGCCGCGGATGTCGTGGCGACCGCGTTTGAGGATCATGACCACGTCATAAGCCGTGCAGCCACCGGTGCCGGCCAACACGGTTTCCATCGGGCGGGGCGCCAGGTTGCGGCCGCCACCATCCGGTGGGCCGTCCATGGTCAAAATGTGGCCGCTACCGGTTTCGGCCGAAAAAGCCATGCCGATAGTCGGCTGCCAGCGGATGGTGCATTCCATTGAGGTCTCCAGACGAAAAATGGCGGGATGTGAAATTTTCAGTATCCAAACGCAAAACCTAGGGTTACCCCTTGATTTCTGTTCGGATCGAACCTAGAATAAACCCTAATGATATGAACTTGCTTGAACTCCAGAGCTCGTATCGTTGCTTGTTTCGTTTGTCTCCTCCACCCTCCTCCAAAGGTGGATTTGAAACCCGAGATTCTTGTCTCGGGTTTTTTTTCGTCCTGCGTCCAGCCCGGGTCAGTGCGTTTGCGTTTGCGATTGCGCATTCGCCTTGGCCTTCGCTGCCAACTCCTCGCGCAGGCGACGCAGCTTCTCGCGCGGGTCTTCCTTTGGGCCCCCTTCGCCGAGCTTCATCTCGGCTATGAAGCGGCTGGGCGGCGCTTGCACGTATTCACGCCCCTTTTTGCGGCGCTTGAGCGCGCTGATCACCAGCGTCAAGCGAGCACGGGTGATGCCCACGTACATCAGTCGGCGCTCTTCCTCAATCTGCTGCGGGGTGATATCGCCTTCTTCTCGAGAGAACGGCAATGAGCCTTCGTTGATCCCTGCCAGCACCACGTGGGGCCACTCCAAGCCCTTCGAGGCATGCAGCGTCGACAGCGTCACCACATTCTGATCGGCATTGCGTTCGGCCAGGCTGGTGATCAAAGAGATGCTTTGCGCCACGTCGATCACGCTTTTCTTCTCGGTCTCGATGGTCATGCCGCCATCGTTTTCGATTTCGCCCCCACAACGGCGCGCGATCCAGTCCACAAAGTCGAGCACGTTGTTCCAGCGAGCGGCGGCCACTTTTTCGTTTTCTTCGCCGTCGTACAAGTGCTGTTCGTAGCTGATGTCCTTGAGCCATTCCAGCAGCAAGAGTTTGGCATCTTCGCCTCCAAAGGTGTGGCGGGCGCGATGCTCCAGGTCATTCACATAACGACCGAACTCATGCAGCGAACCCAGGGCGCGCGCGCTCAAGGTGGCTGCTAGCGATTCGGTGAACAAGGCTTCGAACAAGCTGACTTTCCACTTGCCCGCAAACTCCCCCAACGTGCCCAAGGTCTGGTGACCGATGCCTCGTTTGGGTGTGGTGGCGGCCCGCAAGAATGCGGGGTCGTCGTCGTTGTTCACCAGCAAGCGCAGCCAGCCACACAGGTCCTTGATCTCAGCCTTGTCGAAAAAGCTCTGGCCGCCCGAGACCTTGTAGGGGATGTTGGCCCGGCGCAGGGCCTGCTCAAACGGGCGAGCTTGATGGTTGGCTCGATACAGGATGGCGAAGTTGCTCCACGCGGTCTTGCTGGGATCGCCTGGGTGCTTTTCCAGCAGGTTCATGCGGTGGGTGACGAAGTGGGCCACGGCGCGTTCGGCTTCGTGCTCTTCGTTGTCGCATTCCAGCAATTTGACCGGATCGCCTTCCCCCAAGTCCGACCAAAGCGTCTTTTGGAAGAGCTTGGGGTTGGTGGCGATCACATTGTTGGCCGCCCGCAAGATCGCGCTGGTGGAGCGATAGTTCTGTTCCAGGGGGATCACGCGCAGGTTGGGGAAGTCTTGCGGCAACTTCTTCAGGTTGTCCAGGGTTGCGCCGCGCCAGCCATAAATCGATTGATCGTCGTCGCCCACCGCCGTGAAGATGCCGTCCTGCCCAACCAGCAGCTTCAGCAGTTCGTACTGCGTTGCGTTGGTATCCTGATATTCGTCGACCAGCACGTGGCGCAGTTGCTTCTGCCACTTTTTGCGAACGTGCTCGTGCTCAGTCAGCAGCTTCAAGGGCATGCCGATCAAGTCGTCGAAATCGACGGCCTGGTAGGCAGCCAGCCGCTCTTCGTACAGCTTCATCACCCGTGCCGCTACCTGCTCGTCGTCGCTCTTGGCTTGAGACAAGGCCTGGCTGCTGTCGAGCCCTTGGTTCTTCCACAGGCTGATGGTCCACTGCCAATGCCGCGCTTGCTTCACATCGGTGGTGCCGCCAGCATCCCGCAGGATGCTGGTCACGTCGTCTGCATCCAGAATCGAAAACTGTGGCTTCAAGCCCAACGCTTCACCATCTTCACGCAGCAGTTTCACCCCTAGCGAGTGGAAGGTGCAAATCAGCAGCTTGCCCGAGGCTTTGGCGCCAATCAGCGACTTGGCGCGCTCACGCATTTCCGCCGCGGCCTTGTTGGTGAAGGTGATGGCGGCGATTTCAGCAGGTGCTAGATCGGCGCCCGGCCCGGGTTGGAGCAAGCGCGCGATTTTGTGGGTGATCACACGGGTCTTGCCCGAGCCGGCCCCCGCAAGCACCAGGCACGGAGAGTGCAAGTGCTGAACGGCCTCCATCTGAGCCGGGTTCATCATGGCCGGAGCCGAGCTGCCGTGGGAGGACATGGGTAAAGCGCACTAACCAAAAAGACAAGCGAGGGCGCCAAGCATAGTCCATATCGCTGGGCTGTGATGCCCGCGGCCGACCTCAGGCGGTCAGAGTCTCGGCGAGCATGACCTGATTGCGGCCACCGTGCTTGGCACGGTACAAAGCCTTGTCGGCCCGCTCCAGCGTGCACTCAATCGCTTCGGCTTCGAGGTGTTCCGTGACTCCCAGCGACACGGTGACCCTGAAATCGACTGGCAGCCCGTCGAACTGGGCAGAGGCCACCAGGGCACGCAAGCGCTCGGCGCAGTGCATCCCTTGGTCTGCTGGGGTGTGTTCGAGCAAAATGACGAACTCTTCGCCGCCATAGCGGGCGCAGATGTCGGTTGCGCGCAGCGTTTTGGTCAAGGCGTGGGCCACCACTTTGAGGACCGCATCGCCCGCCAGATGGCCATGGGTGTCGTTGATGCGTTTGAAGTGGTCAATGTCGACCATGATGATCGAAAAGACCTGATGCGTGCGCTCCTGGCGCTTCACGGCCGTTTCCAGGCAACCCATCAGATGTCGGCGGTTGAAGACCCCCGTCAGAACGTCCACGCGTGCCAGGTCTTCGATCTGACGCAGCGCGGTGGCCAGTTCGCCGTTGGCCTTTTGCGTCTTGCCTATTTCGACTGACAGGGCGTCGCGACTCGCCTCGGCCGCTTGCTTCGCGTGTTTGATTTCCTGCCGCTGTTTGGAAAACAAATGCGACAGATAGCAGAGAAACAGCGCGGCTGGTGCAAAGCAGCAGGTGTAGAACACCTCCAGCGGGAAGGATCCGACCTGATGCAGCGAGTAGATCGCGTAATGCGAGGCCGCAATCTGTATCACGATCGCGCTGATCGCAATCACCAACGATTGCAGCATCTTGGTGTCGGCCAATAAAAATGTCAGCGGCATGAGGGCACAGAACAGGGCAATCACCCGGACTTCTCTCAGCGTCAACACCCAAACCCCATACATCACCAACCAGATCACATACTGGCCGAAGTGGAACAGGTTGACATAGGTGTTCGACAGGTGCCTTTTCTTCTGCGTGACGAGCAAAAACAAGGCGCTCATGCCGAGCGTCAGGCAGGCGACAAAAGCGATTTCCTGGTTTTGGATGCTCGACAGCTTCAGGAGCTTGGCTGCCAGCGTCACGATCTGGGTCACTGTATAGCCCAGAAATACCAATGCCCCATTGCGCAAAAGAATCCGCCGTCGGCGTTCGTTTTTGTCGAACGCCTCATGCATAAAGGGTGCGAGTGACAGATCAGCCTGCATGGGATACTGGGGCTCAGATTCCGGCGATGAATTCGCCCACGACCGCCGCGAACGCCTGGGGTTGCTCAACGGCGCTCAGGTGGGCACAGCCTTGCAAGTTCACCATCTGTGCGCCCGCGATGCCCTTGGTCAAGGCGTAGGCCGTTTCCACCGGGGTGCTGACGTCGTGACTGCCTGCGATGACGAGGGATGGCACTTTGATCTGGCCCAGGCGCGACGTCGTGTTGGCATCGCACAAGGCGGCGGCGCAGGCGGTGTAGCCCTCGGGGTCGGTCGATTCCAGCAAGCGCTGGTGACGAGACACCGTGGCAGCCTGGGCCGCCCGGAACTCCTCGCTGAAAAACCGTGTCATGGTGCTGGTGGCAATCGCCCCCATGCCATGCGCTTCGACCGTGGCAATGCGCTGCCCGATGGCCTCGCGACCCATGCCAGAATAGCTGCTGGTGGTATTGGCCAGCACCAGGGCCTTGACCTTGTCGGGGTGGCGGATCGCCAGTTCTTGCCCAATGAGGCCGCCCATCGACAGCCCGACCCAGATCACCGGTTCACCGTCAGCCACCTCGTCGATCACGCGGGCGGCATCGGCGGCCAATTCGGTCATCGTCAGGGGCTCGGAAGGCGTCTGCGAGCGACCATGGCCGCGTGTGTCAGGGCAGATCACATTGCAGGTTGCTGCCAGCTCATTGGCCACCGCATCCCACATCGACCCATCCTGCCCCAGTGCATGGCTGAGCACAATCGTGTGCTGGGCTTGGCCGTTGCGGGCTTCGCGCAGGGTGCTGTGCAGCTTGGGGCGCGTGGTCGTGAATACCGACCGCCCGACGCCGGGATGCCAGGCCACGTCGGCCGAGTGCGGCTGGGGCTCTAGCCCCAGTTCGCGCATCACGCCCAGCGCCCGCGCAAAGCCCGTGTTGGCCGCCGGCACCCCCGCGTAAATGGCAATCTGGATCAGGGCCTCACGCACTTCTTCCACGCTCAAGGTGTGGGCGTTGCCTGGGGTCAGGGCGCCCCGCAGATGGATTTCAAATTCATCCCAGCGACCCAAGGCGCTGGTCACTGCCAGCACGATGATGCGGCGCGTCTTCCACTCCAGCCCGGGCCGTCCCCAAACCCCATGCCAGGCGTAGTCAGTGATGAAGTGCTGAAATTCGGCATTGAAGGTGTTGGCCTTGGCGACGGATTTGTCGACCCAAGCGTCCCCGAGCGCTTCGCGGCGATTTCGCATGCCGCGTTCAAACGGGTGTTCAAAAGCATGTTCGTAAGATCGGGTCATGGTGAATTCAACAGGAGAGATTGCGCGACAGCCGACATTGTGCCGTGCAGCACGAAAAACGCATCGGGATGAGCCCCGTGCCATGTGCAGACCCCAGATCGGTTATTGTGCAGCCCATGCGATTTTCTCCCGCGTTCCCCCAGCGTCGCTTCTTGGTGCCGCGTGCATGGTTGAGCCTGTTGCTTCTGATCGTGCTCGCAGGCTGTGCCTCGCGCTCAACGGGGCCTCAGTCGAGCACGGGCATCGGGTCGATCTTCCGCCCCGACCACGACGGCGCGCCCGCCAATCCACCGCCGGATCTGGCTCAGACGCCCGATCCCGAGCCGCTGGTCGAACCCATTCGCCGGGGCGGGCCCAACAAGCCCTATGAAGTGATGGGGCACACCTACGAACCCATGACTGGCGACGTTCCCTGGAAGGAAACGGGCCTGGCTTCCTGGTATGGAACCAAGTTTCATGGTCGTCGCACCGCCAGTGGCGAGTTGTTCAGTATGTATGGCTTGACTGCGGCCCATCGAACCCTGCCAATCCCCAGTTATGCCAAAGTCCGCAACCTCGCAACCGGCAAAGAGATCATCGTGCGGGTCAATGACCGTGGGCCCTTCCATTCTTCGCGGGTGATGGATCTCAGTTACGCCGCGGCCGTCAAGTTGGGCATCACGGCGGCCGGCAGCGCCATGGTTGAAATCGAGCGCCTCACTTTCGATGACATCCGAACCGGAGCCTGGCGCACGCCTGCCCCAACGGAGCCTGAATCGCCGGCCGATCCGATTGAGGCTTTGGCCAACCAGACGGCGAATGTGCCCGTAGAGGCTCCTCCTGAGCCCGCCCCTGTCATGCCGGTGCAAGACAAAGAGCGCGCGTACACCGCAGCGGCGCAAGGCTATTGGGTCCAGTTGGCCGCGCTGTCGCGCAAAGACGGGATTGATCGCCTTCAACAACGGGTGGTGTCGGATGCCTCTGCGCTGGTCCCCATGATGGCGGTGTTCAAAGAGGCTGCGGTGTACAAATTGCAGGTGGGGCCTTACGGCACGCGCGAGGAGGCCGCTGTTGCGGCGCAGCAGGTCCGCGACGCGCTGCAGCTCAAACCCATGGTTGTCGAAAGGCGTTGAGTGCGCGTGTTGGCTTCGTTGTCTCTGTTGTTCAATGCCTTGGTGTGGGGCCTGTCCTGGTGGCCCTTGCGACATCTGCAACAAGCCCATCTCCACCCTCTGTGGGCGACGATGTGTTTCTTTGCCTTGGGCGTCGTGATCTTGCTGCTCTGGCGGCCATCGGTTGCACTTGACCTGTGGCGGCAGCCCGCCTTGTTGTCCATCGCGGTGGTGTCCGGTGTGACCAATGCGACGTTCAACTGGGGCGTGGCGATTGGGGATGTGGTTCGCGTCGTCTTGCTGTTTTATTTGATGCCTGTGTGGGCCGCCTTGCTGGCTCGCCTGATCCTCAAGGAATCAATCAACTGGGTTGCCCTGTTGCGAATGGGGCTGGCATTGTTGGGGGCGCTGTTGGTCCTCAAGCCTGCTGGGCACAGTTGGCCGACCCTGGGGTCTTTGTCCGACCTGTTGGGGCTCTTGGGTGGCATGGGCTTTGCGCTCACCAACGTCTTGTTGCGTCAGCAGGCGGCGCAGCCTGCGGCTTCGCGGGCCTTTGCCATGTTTGCCGGTTGCACCCTGTTGCCCGGCCTGTTGGCATGGGGGCTCAGCGGCGTCGGAGTGGTCTCGGGCTGGCCCGCCTGGGATTGGGCGTGGGTCGGGCCCGTGCTGCTGATGGGGGTGATCTTCTTCTTTTCTAACCTGGCCCTGCAGTACGGTGCGTCGCGTCTGCCCGTCAAACTCACGTCTGTGCTGATGCTCACCGAGGTGCTGTTTGCCGCTGCCTCCTCGGCGTGGCTGGGAGAGTCAGCGCTCACGCCCACCGTGTTGATGGGCGGCGCATTGATTGTGCTGGCAGCGTTGTTGGCAACGCTCGGCGAATCGGCTGAGTGAGATCAGTCGCGCAAGGTTCTTGAGTGGGCATGAACCGTGTCCACCAAGGCGCTCACATGTTCGGGCGGGGTGAACTGAGAAATCCCATGGCCCAGGTTGAACACGTGTCCGGCATGGCTGCCATCCGCGTTACGCGGACGACCGAAACTGTCCAGCACGGCTTTGGCTTGCGCCTGGATCTGCTCAGGTGAAGCAAACAACACCATCGGATCCAGGTTGCCCTGCAAAGCCACCTGGTGACCCACCTGTGCGCGTGCCTTGTCCAAGTTCATGGTCCAGTCCAGGCCAACCACGTCGCAACCGGTGTCCGCAATCTCTTGCAGCCAAAGGCCCCCGCCTTTGGTGAAAACAATGTGCGGGATGCGATGGCCGTTGTGTGTCTTCTTCAGTTGCGACAGCACCCTGCGTGTATAAGCCAGGCCGAAGTTCTGGAACGCACCATCTGCCAGCACGCCGCCCCAGGAGTCAAAAACCATGACAGCCTGAGCACCGGCCTCAATCTGCGTATTCAAATAAAGCGCGACAGCATCGGCATTCACAGCCAGAATCTGATGCATCAAATCGGGGCGTTGGTACATCATGGTTTTGACCAGACGGTAGTCATCCGATCCGCCGCCCTCGACCATGTAGCAGGCCAGCGTCCAAGGGCTGCCTGAAAAACCGATCAGCGGCACGCGGCCCACGCCTTTTGCGTCGCTCAGGGCCCGACGGATGGTGCCGACGGCGTCAAACACATACTTCAGTTGGTTCATGTCTGGAACGCGCAAGGCCTTGACCGCGGCTTCATCGCGTACGGGAGAGGCGAACTTCGGTCCTTCACCCGTAGCAAAGCTCAGGCCCAATCCCATGGCGTCAGGCACGGTCAGGATGTCGCTGAACAGAATGGCGGCATCCAGCGCGTACCGATCAAGGGGCTGAAGCGTCACCTCGCAAGCAAGATCCGGGGCCGTGGCCAGCCCCATGAAACTGCCGGCCCGTTCACGTGTGGCGCGGTACTCCGGCAAATAGCGTCCGGCCTGCCGCATCAACCACACCGGGGTGAAATCGGTGGGCATGCGTAAACATGCGCGCAAAAACTGATCGTTTTGCAGCGGGGGGATCGACAGGGCGGTTTGGGTGGAGGTAGAAGCACTCATTCCGAGATTGTAGGCACCTGCTCCACCCCCCTTGATGAGGCGAGTCAAACAAGTTTTGTGTGATGCATTCCACCGGGGTGCCGCCGTGTTTCAAACGATCAACACAGATAGGGCTTGGCTGAAGTCCGGGTAAGTGCGTATAATCTTTAGGTTTTGCCGACATCAAGGTCGGTATCTTGAAATTCAACAGAGTGTCGAATCTGGTGCGGTGGCCTTGGTGGCTGCTGTGTTGGTCGGCTGCAAGGTCATGCACCACCCCTCGAGCAACAAGCCCAGTGGGGCGCGTGATCCCCAGTCGTCTGATTTCGATGACTCTGATTGGAGTCTGGATGCCGAAGTTCCCATCCGGCAGCTGACGCGTGATGAGGCGCAAGTCCTGGTCGCTCAGCAAAAAAATCTGACAGTCTGGCAGGTGTTGCTGATCCAGGCTGCCTCGGGTTTGCTGGTCGCGCTGGTGTGGGGTGCTCTGTCGCAACGATCATCGGCTTTCTGGTCGTCGCTGTATGCGATGGTCGTGGTCGTGGTCCCGGGTTTATTGATGGCTCGGGCGGTGTTTGGTCGTCATGCGGGGCGCGGTGTAGGGGGTCTACTGTTTTGGGAGATCCTCAAGTTGGTTTTGTCCGGTGCCTTGTTGGCGCTGGCGCCGGCGGTGGTCCGTCCTCTCGATTGGGTGGCGCTGTTGGTGACCTTGGTGTTGTGCTTGAAGGTGATTGGGGTGGCCTTGTTGATCAAACAGGGTCGCAAGAAGAATTTTGTTTGACGAGAGTTGCTGATGTCTGCTGATGCACAAACGACCGCTGAAGGCTTGGCTCACCACGCGCCTACCGCAGGTGAGTACATCAATCACCACTTGCGCCACCTGCAAAACTTCAGTGAAAAGCAAGCGATTGCTGATTTTCACTATGTCAATTTCGACTCGATTTTCTGGTCTGTCTTGCTGGGTGTGCTTGCTGTATTCCTGCTTTGGCGGGCTGCCGCGAAGGCCAGTTCCGGTGTGCCAGGCCGCTTCCAGGCTGCCGTCGAGTTGATTGTGGAGATGGTCGACACACAGGCCAAGGGCATCATCCACAACGCCGTGTCGCGCAAGGCAGTGGCGCCTGCTGCCTTGACGGTGTTTGTCTGGATTTTCTTCATGAATGCAATGGACTTGCTGCCATTGGATTTGCTGCCCAGCCTCTGGGGTAAGGTCTATGAGGCCAAGGGGCTGAATCCTCATGAAGCCTTCTTGCGGGCCGTTCCCACAGCTGATCTTTCCATCACGTTGGGCTTGTCCATCAGCGTGCTGTTGATCTGTTTGTACTACAACATCAAGATTAAGGGTCTGGGTGGCTGGATCAAAGAGCTGTTCACGGCGCCCTTCCACGCGCATGGCGTGATGGCCCTCTTGTTGGCGCCCGCTAACTTTGCCTTGAACTTGATCGAATTCGGTGCCAAGACCATTTCGCATGGTATGCGGTTGTGGGGCAATATGTACGCCGGTGAATTGGTGTTCATGCTGATCGCCTTGATGGGCGCAGCCGTCGGCACCAGCCTCACCCTGGGTGGGGCAGGATTGTGGATCATGCATGTGCTGGCAGGTTCGGCCTGGGCGATCTTCCACATTCTGATCATCGCCCTGCAGGCGTTCATTTTCATGATGCTGACCCTGGTGTACATCGGTCAAGCGCATGAAGGTCACTGATCGTCGTTCTTTCGTTTTCTTTCAAACCAACCTCTCTTTCTTTATTTAGGAGCAATCATGGAAATCGTGTTGGGTAACGTTGCACTGGCTTGCGGTCTGATCATCGGTCTGGGCGCTTTGGGTGCTTGTATCGGTATCTCTCTGATGGGCGGCAAGTACTTCGAAGCCACTGCTCGTCAGCCTGAACTGATGAACGAACTGCAAACCAAGATGTTCCTGTTGGCAGGTCTGATCGACGCCGCCTTCCTGATCGGTGTTGGTATCGCCATGCTGTTCGCGTTCGCTAACCCCTTCGTTGGCGCGCTGGCCCACTGATCGGCCCCTTCTCGCTGAAATCAATTAACCGAGAAAGGTCCGAGCCATGAATCTGAACGCAACGCTGATTGCGCAGATCGTGGTCTTTATGATCTTGTGGTGGTTCACGATGAAATTCGTGTGGCCCCCGATCACAAAGGCCCTCGACGAGCGTGCAAGCAAGATCGCGGAAGGTTTGGCTGCTGCCGATAAGGCTAAATCCGAACTGGCCTCCGCCAACCAGCGCGTGCAGCAGGAACTCGCTCAGTCTCGAGAAGACATTGCCAAGCGCATCTCTGACGCCGAAAAACGGGGTCAAGCCTTGGTCGAAGAAGCCAAATCGCGCGCCAGCGCTGAGGCCTCCAAGATCGTGGGCGATGCAAAGGCCGAAGCCGAGCAACTGATCGTGCAAGCCCGTGAGGCTTTGCGTGAGCAAGTTGCAGCGCTGGCTGTCAAGGGGGCTGAGCAGATTCTGCGTCGCGAGGTCAATCAGCAGGTCCACAATGACCTGCTCAATCGCCTCAAGTCGGAGCTGTGATCATGGCCGAGCTTGCAACCATTGCCCGCCCCTACGCGGAGGCGCTATTCAAGTCCACGCCCGCAGCCCAAGCCCAATCCTGGGGTGACCAGTTGGCGGCGCTTGCAGTCGTGGCTGAAGATCCGCAGCTCAAGACCCTGAGCGACAATCCCAGGGTCACGCAAAAGGAAGTGTTCGACGTGATGGTGGCAGCTGCCAAGGTCACGCTGGATCCCGCTTTGGCTAACTTCCTCCGCGTCGTGTTGGAGAACGGTCGTCTGGCTGCCTTGCCAATCATGGTTGAGCAGTACCGGGCCTTGCTTCAGTCACGTCAGGGCGTCTCCGAGGCCGTTGTGTACAG
The DNA here is from genome assembly GCA_028864885.1 of Burkholderiales bacterium. Taxonomy (GTDB): domain Bacteria; phylum Pseudomonadota; class Gammaproteobacteria; order Burkholderiales; family Burkholderiaceae_C; genus Aquabacterium. Next base: position 98,121 of record JAGWLR010000002.1, read on the forward strand.
CGCCTATCCGATCGATGCCACACAGTTGGCTGACATCGTGGCACCGCTGGAGCGACGCTTCGGTCGCAAGCTGCAGCCCAAGGTTGAACTTGACCCAGAATTGATCGGCGGCGTGCGTGTCGTGGTCGGGGATGAGGTATTGGATACCTCTGTCAAAGCCCGCCTGGAGCGCATGAGGTCGAGCCTGATGGCTTGAGTTTTCTTATAACGGAAGCCAACGACGCAATCCAACAGTCATCCAAACCGTGTTGGCGATGAGAATCCTCATCGCCGGCCGTCGTCAAAGCGGTTCGCCTTCAAGCAGCCCTTGACCAGACTGGGAGCAAAGCAATGCAACTGAATCCCGCAGAAATTTCCGAACTGATCAAGAGCCGCATCGAAGGTCTCGGCGCGGCTGCCGACATTCGCAACCAAGGTACCGTCATCTCCGTGACCGACGGTATCGTCCGCATCCACGGCTTGTCCGACGCGATGCAAGGCGAAATGTTGGAATTCCCCGCTGACGCTTCTGGCGTCCCGACCTACGGTCTGGCTCTGAACCTGGAGCGTGACTCCGTCGGTGCCGTGATCCTGGGCTCTTACGAGCACATCTCTGAAGGCGACACGGTCAAGTGCACCGGTCGCATTCTGGAAGTGCCCGTGGGCCCCGAACTGGTGGGGCGCGTGGTGAACGCCTTGGGTCAGCCCATCGACGGCAAAGGCCCGATCAACGCCAAGCTGTCTTCTCCTATCGAGAAGATCGCCCCTGGTGTGATCGCCCGTCAATCCGTGGATCAACCCCTGCAGACCGGCATCAAGTCCATCGACTCGATGGTGCCCGTCGGCCGTGGCCAGCGCGAGTTGATCATCGGTGACCGTCAGACCGGCAAGACCGCTGTCGCCATCGACGCCATCATCAACCAGAAGGGTCAAGGCGTGACCTGTATCTACGTTGCCATCGGTCAGAAGGCATCGTCGATCAAGAACGTCGTGCGCGCTCTGGAACAAGCTGGCGCCATGGAATACACCATCGTCGTCGCCGCTTCGGCCTCTGACTCGGCTGCCATGCAGTTCGTGTCGGCCTACTCCGGCTGCGCCATGGGTGAGTATTTCCGCGATCGTGGCCAAGACGCCCTGATCGTGTATGACGATCTGTCCAAGCAAGCTGTGGCCTATCGTCAAGTGTCGCTGCTGCTGCGCCGTCCTCCCGGCCGCGAAGCTTTCCCTGGCGACGTGTTCTACATCCACTCCCGCCTGCTGGAGCGTGCTGCTCGCGTGAACGCCGACTATGTCGAAGCTTTCACCAACGGCGAAGTGAAGGGCAAGACCGGTTCCTTGACCGCCCTGCCCATCATTGAAACCCAGGCTGGTGACGTTTCCGCTTTCGTTCCGACCAACGTGATTTCGATTACTGACGGTCAGATCTTCCTGGAAACCAACCTGTTCAACGCTGGTATCCGTCCTGCGATCAACGCCGGTATCTCGGTGTCCCGCGTGGGTGGTGCCGCTCAGACCAAGGTCATCAAGAGCCTGTCCGGCGGTATCCGTACCGATTTGGCTCAGTACCGTGAACTGGCAGCCTTTGCGCAGTTCGCCTCCGATCTGGATGCTGCAACCCGCAAGCAGTTGGACCGCGGTGCTCGCGTGACTGAACTGCTGAAGCAAGCTCAGTATCAACCTCTGTCGATCTCCCTGATGGGCGCGACCCTGTTTGCCGTGAACAAGGGCTACATGGACGACGTCGAAGTCAAGAAGATCCTGGCCTTCGAAGCTGGTCTGCACCAGTTCCTGAAGACCAGCCACGCCGCGCTGCTGGCCAAGATCGAAGAGAAGAAGGCCCTGGACAAGGACGCCGAAGCTGAACTGCAATCGGCCATCGTCGCGTTCAAGAAGACCTTCGCCTAAAGGAGCGCACCATGGCCGTAGGCAAGGAAATACGCAACAAGATCAAGAGCGTCGAGAACACCAAGAAGATCACCAAGGCCATGGAAATGGTCGCGGCTTCGAAGATGCGCAAGGCGCAGGATCGCATGATTGCGGCTCGCCCCTACGCTGAAAAGGTGCGCAACATCACGGCGAACTTGGCCAAGGCCAATCCCGAGTACGTCCACCCCTTCATGCAGCGCAATGCTGACGGCAAGAAGGTGGGCTTCATCGTGGTGAGCACAGACAAGGGTCTGTGCGGTGGTTTGAACACGAACGTGCTGCGCGCCGTGACCAACAAGCTCCGCGAGCTTGAAGGTCAAGGCGTCAAAGCCGACGTGGTCTCCATCGGCAACAAGGCTACGGGCTTTTTCAATCGGATCGGTGCCAATGTCGTCGCGCAAGTGGTCGGCATGGGCGACACCCCCCATCTGGAAAAGCTCATCGGCCCGGTCAAGGTGCTGCTCGACGCTTACGTCGCTGGCGAACTCAGTGCTGTCTATCTGTGCTTTACCCGTTTCATCAACACGATGAAGCAGGAGCCGATGGTCGAGCAGTTGTTGCCCCTCAAGGCCAACGAGTTCGAAGGCGAACAGACTCATGCATGGGAATACATCTATGAGCCTGACGCCAAGCTGGTGATCGACGAGCTGATGACCCGTTACGTTGAGGCGCTGGTTTACCAGGCTGTGGCAGAGAACATGGCTTCGGAGCAGTCGGCCCGCATGGTGGCCATGAAGGCCGCTACCGACAATGCCGGCAACGTGATCAAGGAACTGAAGCTGGTCTACAACAAGACCCGTCAGGCTGCGATCACCACCGAACTGTCCGAGATCGTTGCCGGTGCGGCAGCGGTCTGATCCGAAGATTTTGAATTGATTGAAGGAACGAAAAATGGCTGACACGCAACAAGCAGTGGGCAAGATCGTTCAGTGCATTGGCGCCGTGGTTGACGTGGAATTCGCACGCAACCAAATGCCCAAGGTGTACGACGCCCTGAAGATGGACGGCTCCGCGCTGACCCTCGAAGTGCAACAGCAGCTGGGCGACGGCATTGTCCGTACCATCGCGCTGGGTTCGTCCGACGGCCTGCGCCGCGGCATGCAGGTGTTCAACACCAACGCTCAGATCACCGTGCCCGTGGGCCAGGCGACTCTGGGCCGCATCATGGACGTGCTGGGTAACCCCATCGACGAACGTGGTCCTGTGGATCAAACCCAAACGGCTCCGATTCACCGCAAGGCTCCTGCGTACGACGAACTGTCTCCCTCGACCGAGCTGCTGGAAACCGGCATCAAGGTGATCGACTTGATCTCGCCTTTCGCTAAGGGTGGTAAGGTCGGTCTGTTCGGTGGCGCCGGTGTGGGCAAGACCGTGAACATGATGGAACTCATCAACAACATCGCGAAGGGCCACGGCGGTCTGTCGGTGTTCGCTGGTGTGGGTGAGCGTACCCGTGAAGGGAACGACTTCTACCACGAAATGTCTGACGCAGGCGTGGTGAAGCAAGACAACCTGGCTGAGTCCAAGGTTGCGATGGTTTACGGTCAGATGAACGAGCCTCCTGGCAACCGTCTGCGCGTCGCGTTGACTGGTCTGACCATGGCCGAAGCCTTCCGTGATGAAGGCAAGGACGTGCTGTTCTTCGTGGACAACATCTACCGCTACACCTTGGCCGGTACCGAAGTGTCCGCGCTGCTGGGTCGTATGCCTTCCGCCGTGGGTTACCAACCTACGCTGGCTGAAGAAATGGGCCGTCTGCAAGAGCGTATTACGTCCACCAAGGTTGGATCGATTACCTCGATCCAAGCCGTGTACGTGCCAGCCGATGACTTGACCGACCCATCGCCTGCTACCACCTTCGCTCACTTGGATTCCACCGTTGTGTTGTCTCGTGACATCGCCTCGCTGGGTATCTACCCCGCTGTGGATCCTCTGGACTCGACCTCGCGTCAGCTGGACCCCCATGTGGTGGGTGAAGAGCACTACCAAGTGGCTCGTGCCGTGCAAAACACGCTGCAACGCTACAAGGAACTGCGCGACATCATCGCCATTCTGGGTATGGACGAACTGGCTCCGGAAGACAAGCAACTGGTGGCGCGCGCTCGTAAGATCCAGCGTTTCCTGTCGCAGCCTTTCCACGTGGCCGAAGTGTTCACCGGCGCTCCTGGCAAGTACGTGCCTCTGAAGGAAACCATCCGTGGCTTCAAGATGATTGTGAACGGCGAGTGCGACAGCCTGCCTGAGCAAGCCTTCTACATGGTTGGTACCATCGACGAAGCTTTCGAGAAGGCCAAGTCGCTGAACTAATCAGTGCCGGCGGATCACGGTGTGTCCGTGATCCGATTCGCTTGACCTAAAGAAAGAGCACTATGTCTACCATTCACGTTGACGTTGTTTCGGCCGAAGAGTCTATCTTCTCGGGCGAAGCCACGCTGGTGTCTCTGCCAGGTGAGGTGGGTGAGTTGGGGATTCTTCCTCGTCACGCACCGTTGATCACACGCATCAAGCCGGGCGCCGTGCGCATCCAACGTGCCGACAACAACGAAGAGGAATTCGTCTTCGTGGCTGGCGGTATTCTGGAAGTGCAGCCGCACTGCGTGACCGTGCTGGCCGACACCGCTATCCGTGGTGCCGACCTGGACGAAGCCAAGGCCAACGAAGCCAAGCGTTTGGCTGAAGAGGCTGTTCAGAACGCCAAGGGTGATCTGGATCTGGCCAAGGCCCAAAGCGAACTGGCGGTCATGGTGGCCCAGTTGGCGGCCATCCAGCGCCTGCGCAAGAAGTGATTCCATCGGCGTAAGCCAGAAGAAAAGCCGCTGCAGTGCAGCGGCTTTTTTTATGCGCATTGCAATCCGACGGGCCACACAAGCTGCTGTTGATGGCCCCGCGATGCGTGCCTGAACGGCGTCAGGAGAGCTAGACTGTAGGGCTCCGTTCCCTGAATTCACTGGAGCCAGATTCCTATGTCGACCGCGCGCAAGGTCGGGTCCTCTGCCTCACGCAAGAAGCCCGCCGCCATTAGCGAGAAGTCCAAGCCCTTGACCGTGCAGGACTATTTGCAGAAGATTTTGACCAGTCGCGTCTACGATGTGGCGATCGAAAGCCCGCTGGATGAAGCGCGCAATCTGTCTCGTCGGCTGGGCCATCATGTTTACCTCAAGCGCGAGGATCAACAGCCGGTGTTCAGCTTCAAGCTGCGTGGCGCCTATAACAAGATGGCCAAGCTGAGTTCAGCGCAATTGGCTAAAGGTGTGATCTGCGCCTCGGCGGGCAATCACGCTCAGGGTGTGGCGCTGGGCGCGCGGCGTCTGGATTGTCAGGCCACGATTGTCATGCCGACCACCACGCCGCAGGTGAAGATCGATGCCGTGCGCCATTTCGGTGGCGACAACGTTCAGATCGTGCTGCACGGCGAGAGCTATTCGGATGCGGCCTTGCACGCCAAAGAACTCGAAAAGAAGCAGGGCATGACCTTCGTTCATCCCTTTGATGATCCGGATGTGATCGCAGGGCAAGGCACCGTGGCGATGGAAATCCTGCGCCAGCACAGTGGCCCGATCGACGCGGTGTTTGTCGCGATCGGGGGCGGTGGCTTGATCAGTGGCGTGGCGGCTTACATCAAGGCCGTGCGACCCGAGATCAAGGTGATTGGCGTGCAGATGGCCGATTCGGATGCCATGGTCCGCTCGGTCAAGGCTGGCAAGCGGGTGACGCTGTCCGAAGTCGGGCTGTTTTCAGATGGCACGGCAGTGAAGCTGGTGGGTGAAGAGACGATGCGGCTGACCAAGGCCTTGGTCGACGACTACGTGATCGTCAGCACCGACGAGGTGTGCGCGGCCATCAAGGACATCTACCAAGACACCCGTTCGATCGTTGAGCCCGCTGGGGCGCAAGGTGTGGCAGCCATCAAACAATATGCCGAGCGCCATGGCGGGCAGGGCAAGACTTACATCGCCATCAATTGCGGTGCCAACATGAATTTCGATCGCCTGCGGTTCGTGGCCGAGCGGGCCGAGGTGGGCGAGCAGCGTGAAGCACTGTTGGCCGTGACGATCCCAGAGGAGCGCGGTTCGTTCAAGCGCTTCTGTGAAATCATCGGTCCGCGCAGCGTCACCGAGTTCAACTACCGCATCTCAGATGAGCAGGTGGCCCATGTGTTCGTGGGCTTGAGCACCAGTGAGCGGGGGGAGTCGAAAAAGATCGCGCGGCAGTTTGAATCGCAGGGCTTTCAAACTGTGGACCTGACGCAGGACGAGCTGGCCAAGACGCACATCCGCCACATGGTGGGGGGGCGCTCGTCGTTGGCAGCAGGCGAGCGTCTGTATAGCTTCATCTTCCCGGAGCGCCCGGGCGCTTTGATGGCCTTTCTGACCAGTTTGCCGCCCGGGTGGAACATCAGTTTGTTCCACTATCGCAACCAGGGGGCCGATTATGGGCGCATTCTGGTTGGCTTGCAGGTGCCGAAGGCCGATACCGCGTTGATCAAGACCTTCTTGGGCAAGCTGGGCTATGCCTATGTCGATGAGACGCGCAACCCGGTGTATCGCCTGTTCTTGCGCTGATCAGTTGGTGATCGGTCCGCGGGGCAAATCGCGCGGGTGATGGCGGTGATCGTTGATGACCGGCAGCCCCGCAGGGATGGGCGGTGAGCCCTGATTCGACATCCCGCCTGGCGGCGGGTTGGTCGTCAAGCCTTCAACGGCCGGCAATACACCGGTTGAGGGCGGAGGCAGTCCAGGCAGATCCAGCGAAACGACGGTGGGGCCGCTGGCTGGTCCGATCTCGGCGTTCCGTTGGGTCAGCTTGCGAATGACGTTGTCACCATCGACCACACCGCCAATGTGCAGCGCACGCGGCGGCTTGCCATCGACGCTCACCAAAGCCACACCGTCTTTGTCTTCGGGGTTTTTGGGCGCCACGACCCCGATCAACTTGATGCGCCCCGCCAACATGGCGTTTTGCCCGATGGCTGCTCCGGCATCAGAGGCCTTGCTGGGCCCAACCAAAAGTCGGTGCGGATCGCCCTTGCCGGCATTGTCGAGTGACACGGCGCTGGCGTTGGGGGGCACAGCAGCAGGGTGGGCAAGCCACCTCAGGCCCCAGAACGCCACGCTCGCGGCGACAGCGGCCCAAATGATGAGTGCAAGGATACGAGATGCCATGGTGAGCCCATTATGATGGGAGATCACCGTGCCTGAGGGGCGAAACAGCTAGGGGGACCCCGGGTAGATCCCCCATACAGGCGCCGCGGGAGTCGGGCATCCTTGGTCTTGGTGGGACGAATGAAGGTTGTGGGCCCACATGCAGCAGAAATACGGATCGAAAATGAAACGAAATGTGAATCTTCGGCAGCTTGCGCACGCGTCGGCCAAGGCCGTTCAGCGCGGTTTTACTCTGATCGAACTGATGGTGGTTTTGGTCATCATCGGCTTGCTGGCTGCCTTGATTGTTCCCAATGTGCTTGACCGCGCAGACGACGCGCGTGTGACAGCGGCCAAGACCGATGTGGCCAACCTGATGCAGGCGCTCAAGCTCTACAAGCTCGACAACATGCGATACCCGACTGGCGAGCAAGGCCTGCAGGCTTTGGTGACCAAGCCCACGACGGGCCCCATCCCGCCGAACTGGAAGCCTTATCTGGAAAAGCTCCCGAACGATCCCTGGGGGCGTCCTTATCAGTACATGAATCCTGGCATCAAGGGGCCGGTCGATGTGTTCAGCTTTGGTGCCGATGGTCAGAGTGGCGGGGAAGGACGGGATGCCGACATCGGCTCCTGGCAGTAAGCGGCGTTGGCAGTGCGGCTTCACTCTGCTTGAGTTGATGGTGGTGATCGCCATGATCGCCATCACCACGGCGGTGGTCTCTCTGGCGATTCCCGATCCGAAATCGACCCAGCTGGAGCGAGAGGCGGCGCGCCTGATTGCTCAACTGGAGGCTGCCCGCACGCAGGCACGGGCGGGGGCCATGACGGTGTTATGGGTGCCGCAACCCAATGGACCCAATGCCGATTACCAATTCATCGGCTTGCCGCCGGCCTTGTTGCCTTCACTGAAGTGGATGGAGCCGGAGGTGTCGGCACATGTGGTGGGGGCACAGAGCATCGTGCTGGGGCCGGAGCCGGTGATTGGTCCGCAAGAAATCGTGTTGACCCTGGGCGACCGGCAAATCACGATTGGCACCGACGGTTTGGCGCCGTTCGATGTGGTGCGCGCAGATGCCGGCGAGTCCAATGCCGTGACGGAGAACACTGGTGGCCCCACGCATTAAGCCGCAAGGCATGACCTTGATCGAGGTGCTGGTAGCCTTGGCGGTGGTGGCGATTACCCTATCGGCCGGGATCAAGGCCGCGGGGGGGCTGACCGTCAATGCGCAGCGCATGACGGATTTGATGCTGGGCCAGTGGTGTGCGGAAAACCAGTTGACGGCCTTGAAGTTGTCGCGCAGCTACCCGTCGGTCGGCGACAGCGACTTCACCTGCCAGCAAATGGGGCGGGATTTGCCGGGCCACATGGTGGTGCGGCCCACCCCCAACATCAACTTCCGCCGGGTCGATGCACAGATCTTTGACGAAGAGCATCAGCCGATCGTGCGCCTGTCGACCATCTTGCCGAGGTTCTGATGCGTTCGCGTGGCTTTACCCTGATCGAAGTGCTGGTGTCGCTGCTCATCCTGGCGGTGATGTCTGCGGCGGCCTGGAAGGGCATGGACGCGATCACCCGAGCCCGTGACATCGCCGATGGCAAGCTCAAGCAAACCTTGCGCTTGCAGTCGGTGATGACGCAGTGGGAAGATGATCTGGCGGCAGTCGTCGACACCATGGTCGTGCCCGCCTGGCAGTTTGACGGGGCCAATGTGCGCATGACGCGTCGTACGGGGGCGGGGCCGCAGATGGTGGTCTGGAGCTTGCGCAATGGCCAATGGCTGCGCTGGGCCAGCCCGGCTTCGACCACGGTGGGGGAGTTGCAGCAGTACTGGATGCGATCATTCCAGTTACAGGGGAAGGAGCATGGCACCTTGGTGGCCTTGAACGGCTTGGATCAATGGCAGGTGTATTGCCACCGCAATGGGAATTGGTCGAACTGCCAGTCCTCCAATGATGTGACGCAGGTGTCCGTGCCAGCGTCGGGTTCAGGCTCGGCTGCGCCGACGCGGACCCGAGAAGTGTTGCCACAAGCGATTCGGTTGGTGCTGGTGCTCCAGCCCGAGAGCGGTTTCAGCGGTCAGGTGACGCGTGATGTGATCATGCCGCCGCAACCCAATCAGGGGGGCTGATGGTGCGAGCCAAACGATTGTCAAGCCGGCCGGTGCAACAGCAGGGGGCGGCCTTGTTGATGGCCATGATCATCGTGACGCTGGTGGCCACGTTCTCGGCGTCGATGGTGTGGCAGCAATGGCGTGCCGTGCAGATCGAGGCGGCTGAGCGGGTCCAGGCGCAGTCGTCCTGGGTGTTGATCGGGGCGCTGGATTGGGCCCGGTTGATCCTCAAGGAAGACAAGCGCAATGGGGGGCCCGATAGCCTGGGTGAACCTTGGGCGATCCCTTTGGCGGAAGCTCGGCTGTCGAGTTTTTTGGCCACCGACCAGGACAGTTCGGCCGACGATGCACCGGAGGCCTTCTTGTCGGGCCAGGTCGAAGACATGACCTCGCGCTACAACTTGCGCAACATCCTCAGTGATCAGGGTGATGTGGTGCCGGAAGAGTTGGCGGTGCTCAAGCAATTGTGTGAGTATGCGGGGGTACCCAGCACGCTGGCCAACACCTTGGCCGACGCCTATCGCAAGGCCACGTTGGCGGCACAGGGCGATGATCCTGACACCTTGGCCAAATTGGGGGGATCGGCCGCGCGGGCCATGGCCCCCTTATTGCCGCAAAGTATGGACCAACTGACCTGGTTGGGTTTGGATGCCGGGACGGTTGAGAAGCTCAAACCCTATTTGACCTTGCTGCCAGAGCGCACTCAGGTCAACATCAACACGGCGCCCAAGGAAGTGATTGCGTCGGTGATCGATGGGCTGGACCTGGCTCGTGCGGCACGCATCGTCCAGGCTCGGCAGCGAAACGCCTTCAAGGCGGTGGATGAGGTGACCGCTTTGCTGGCCATGCCCTCGCTCAACCTCACGCGGGTGTCTATCGCATCCGACTTCTTTGAGGTTCGGGGGCGTTTGCGTTATGACGACAACATCATCGAGCAGCGACATTTGGTTCAGAGAACAGGCGATGATGTGGTGGTGCGCAGTCGGGCCCGCTTTTCGGGCGTGGACAAGCCTTATGAGGGCTCACCCCCGCCATGATCCCCCCGTGAACATGGTGGGATGGCGTTGTTTTGGCAAGTATCAGTACCTAAAAGCGCGCTATTTGACGGCTCCTACAATCAGAATCCGCCTAAGCTAGGTGGGTAAAACTGTCCTCATGACAAGGGGTTCCCTTTTCCGGGTATGAGCTTCCTCATCCTTCAATTGCCGGCGCGTGCGCGCCTGAGTGCCGAATCGGCAGAGTCCGAGTCGGGCGGCAACTCGTCTATCAACCGGGAATACGCCTACGTTCTCAGCCCCGACGGTCAGGCCGTTTCTCGTCATGGTCGCTGTGTCGCCAACATGCTGCCGCGAGCCGACATGGTCATCGCCGTGATGGCCCCGACAGACCTCAGCTGGCATCAGGTGGCCTTGCCCAAGGCGCCGGGGGCCAAGTTGCGCGCCGCACTGGCAGGGATCCTAGAAGACGCGTTGCTGGACGAACCCGACAACCTTCACTTCGCGGTCGAGCCGGTGGGTCGTGCTGGCGAGAAATCGTGGGTGGCCGTGTGCGATCACACCTGGTTGACCAGCCAGTTGATGGCGCTGGAGAAGGCCAAGATTCGCGTGCAGCGTGTGGTGCCGGCAGTGTGTCCCGATGAGCCTGCCACGGCCTATTTCCATGAGTCGAACTGGGGGGGGGAAGCCACTGAGCCTGGGGCCAACGATGTCTTGCTGACCTGGTCCACGGTCGAGGGTGTGTCGACCTGGCCGATCGACGGCAGCCTGGCGCGTGTCTTGCTGCCCGACTCTTTATCTGAGCAGGTTCGTTTTTTCGCGACGCCCGCTGTGGCGGCGCCAGCCGAACGTTGGTTGGGGCGTGTGGTCACGGTCCAGACACAAGCCGAGCACTTGTTGTTGGCAGCCCGCTCGATGTGGAACCTGCTTCAGTTCGACCTGACCCCGCAGAGCAAAGGCCTGTATGCCGTCAGCGATCAGTGGCGGCGGTTCATGGGCATCCAGTGGCGCCCGGTGCGCCTTGGCTTGATCTACCTTGCGGTGGCGCAATTGGTCGGCTTGAACCTGTGGGCGTGGCATCAGGCTCGCACGGTCAAGCAAAAGCGCGCGGAGATGGTCACCATTCTCAAGCAGGCGTATCCTCAGGTGCAGGTGGTGATCGACCCCTATGCCCAGATGCAGAAAGAAACGGATTTGTTGCGGGCTGCGGCAGGGCAGATCGGCGACAGCGATCTGGAGAGCTTGATGGCCGCAGCGGCCACCGTCTGGCCGGCGGATGAACCTTCGGCTTCGATCCAATATGACGGGGTGTCTCTGACCTTGACGGCGCCGCGGACTTGGAGCCCGGCTGACATCGAACAAATACGCAACCGGCTGAGCGCTGCCGGAGTGGTGCTGGAGACGGCTGGAGACGGCCGCTTGACCTTGCACCGGGCGGGGCGCTCCTGAGCAGGCGGATGACAGACATGGCAGAACAACTTCAATCGCTGCAAGACGCCTGGCGGGACTGGCAAACCAAGTGGGCCGCCATGCCGGCCCGCGAGCGGCGGCTGGTGAGCGTGGCGGCCTGGCTGGCTGGCGTGGTGTTGTTGGTGATGGTGGGCATTCGTCCGGCATTGAGGACGCTCAAAGAAACCCCGCAGCAGCTCAATGAACTGAATGCCCAACTCGAGGTCATGCGCGGGCAGGCCGCCGAGGCGCAGGCCCTCAAGCAGCGGCCACCGGTTCCGCCCATTCAGGCTCAGGCCGCCTTGCAGGCCGCCACCGAGCGACTGGGCCAGACCGGCCGTTTGATGTTGCAGGGCGATCGCGCAACCCTGACCGCGACTGGGGTGTCGGGTGAAGCACTCGCCAGTTGGCTGGATGAGATCCGATCGGCTGCACGGGCCAAACCGGTCGAGGCCAACCTCACTCAATCTGATCCCGGGCATTACTCGGGCACCATCACCCTGGCCCTTGGGCCCGGCGGCGATGCCCGATAGGACGGATGTATGGCGGTTCCTTCCTTTTTTCAACGACGACCCGGCTGGCTGAAAGGCGGCATGGCCGTGACCACGCGTTGGCTGGAGTCCACGCTGGAGGTCGCGCGTTGGGAAAACATGCGCAAAGCGGGCAAGCGTTGGGGCAAGTGGGGCGTGGCGCTAGGGGCCGTTCTGGGCTTGATCCTGTTTGCGCCGGCGACCTGGCTGGCGCAGAGTGTGGAGAACCTGACCGGGGGGCGTTTGTTGCTCGCCGAAGCGCAGGGCACGGTGTGGCAAGGCGACGCTGTCGCCATCCTGACTGGTGGGCCGGGTAGCCGAGACGCCAAGGCTTTGCCGGGGCGATTGGGGTGGCGCATCAAGGTCAAGGGACTGGGGTTGCGGGTCAGCCTGCAACAGGATTGCTGCATGCCCACACCAGTGGTGCTGGACCTGCTGCCTGGTTGGGGGCGACTGCGTGCCGAACTCAAGCTCAACCCAAACGGCAATGAGGCAGAGTTGCAGGCCTCCGGTGCGGTGGGTCATTGGCCTGCGGCCTGGTTGGGCGGATTGGGTACGCCCTGGAACACCCTTCAATTGGGCGGCTTGCTGCGACTGAACGCCCAACAACTGTCATTCGAGTGGGTGGAGGGGCGTTTGCGCATGTCAGGGCAGGCTGATTTTGCTCTGGACAATGTGACGTCGCCGATCACCACCCTGGATCGGCTGGGCTCGTATCGTCTGGACGTGCTGGGCGATGCCCAGGGTCAGATGCAATTGAACCTGACGACGCTGGAGGGATCCCTCTTGCTGACTGGACAAGGTACGGTGGGGGCCGGCGGGACACGATTCCGTGGCGATGCCCGGGCCGTAGAGGCCGATCGCGGTGCCTTGGACAACTTGCTGAACATCATTGGGCGCCGTTCGGGCGACCACTCTGTCATTTTGATCGGATAAGTCATGAAGACCCATCCCTCTTTGACGCGGATTCGTGCGACGGCACTGGTGACCGCGCTGGCCCTGACCTTCGGACCTGGCGGCTTGTTGCCCGGGATGGCGGGTGCCGCTTGGGCTACGACGATCAAGAAAGCGCCGCCCAGCGTGACCTTGAATTTCGTGAACGCTGAAATCGAAGGCGTGTCTCGCGCCATGGCCGCCATCCTGAATCGTCAGATCATGGTCGATCCCCGCGTCAAGGGCACCATCACGCTGTACAGCGAGCAACCGCTGACCCCGCGCGAGGCCTACCTGAACTACCTGTCGGCTCTGCGAGGCCAGGGTTACAGCGTGGTCGAGGTATCGGGCATGTTGAAGGTGGTCCCTGAAGCCGAGGCCAAGCTGCAGACGGGCACGGTTGACGTCGGCCCAGTCACCAAGTCGGGTGATCAGATCCTGACGCAGATCTTCCGCCTGCAGTATGAAAACGCCAACAATCTGGTGGCGGCCCTGCGGCCCTTGATCAGCCCCAACAACACGATCAACGCCAATGCTGCCACCAACACGCTGGTGATCACTGACTACGCTGACAACCTCAAGCGCATTGGGCAGATGATTGCGGCCCTGGATGTACCCTCAGCTACGGACATGGAAGCCATGCCGCTGCAGTACGCGATTGCGGCTGATCTGGCGCCAGTGGTGCAAAAGCTGGCTGATGGCAGCACAGGCCCTGGGGCTCCCGGGGCCGGGGGATTGAGCACCCAGGTGCTGGCCGATTCACGGACCAACACCTTGCTGGTACGCGCGCCCAACCCCGCACGCCTGGCCATGGTTCGAAACCTGGTGCAGCGTCTCGATAAGCCCGGCACGAGCGGCCTGGGGGGCAGCGGCATCCACGTGGTCTACCTCAAGAACGCCGACGCCGTGAAGCTGGCGCAAGTGTTGCGCGCCGCGTTCCCGGGGGCCGGGGGATCTGGCGGTGGCGGCTCATCTGGCGCGCCTTCGACACCGACCCCGATGGCCAGCCAGATGGCGACGGCGAACGTGGCAGGGGGCGGTTCCGCATCCGGGGCCAGTCCGCAATCTACCGCTCCAGTTGGAGCTTCAGCTCAGCCGTCAACAGGGGGGTTCATTCAGGCAGACCCCAGCACCAACTCACTGGTGATCACGGCAACTGACGCCCTGTATAAGCAACTGCGCGCGGTCATTGACCAACTGGATGGTCGACGTGCCCAGATCTACATTGAAGCGCTCATCGTGAAGGTCGATGAAAGCAAACTGGCCCAGATGGGGTTTCAGTGGGCGGCAGCCACCGGCACCAACAACATTGTGGGCGCGGGTACCAACCTGTCGACCAGCACCAGTTCCACCACCCTTCCTGGCTTGTTCAGCCTGGCCGCGGCGCCCAAGACGGCGCTGGGTGGAGTCGGCGGCATGAGTGTGGGCGTGTTGCACAAGATGGCGGACGGCACCTACAACCTCGGGGCCCTGGCGACCTTCCTGGAAAACAATGCAGGAGGCAATGTCTTGTCCAAGCCAACAATGATCGCCCTCGACAACGAGGAAGCGAAGATCGTGGTGGGTCAGAACGTGCCCTTTGTGACAGGGTCGTACACCAACGGGGCGACCTCCAGCTCTGGCTCGGTCAACCCCTTCACCACGGTCGAGCGCAAGGATGTGGGCTTGACTCTGCGCGTGCGGCCACAAGTTGGGGAGGGCGATACGGTGCGTATGACGGTGTACCAAGAGGACTCGTCGGTTGAACCAACGAGCAAGTCATCCACTGCCGGTTTGACGACGAACAAGAGTTCGATCGAAACCACCGTGGTGGTCGATGATGGACAGACGTTGGTCCTAGGGGGGCTCATCTCTGATTCTTACAGTGATGCAGATAGCCAGGTGCCTTTGTTAGGCGATATCCCTGTGATCGGGAACCTGTTCAAAAGCCGTTCGCGTGAGCGCGCGAAAAAGAACCTGATGGTGTTCTTGCGCCCCGTGGTCATGCGCTCTCAAGAAGACAGTAACAGCATGACCTTGGATCGCTACGACTACATGCGCCAGAAGCAGGCCGACACCACGCCTGAAAAGAGTTATGTGATGCCCATCAACGAGGTGCCGATGCTCGATCCACTGAAGGTGGATGCCGCACGACCCGCGCCCAATGTGAGTCAGCCCCTTGATGGGGCCAACCCACCGGGGACGGTGGTGATGCCCAAGGATTCGGGCTATGGCAGCAAGTTGGTGCCGGAGCCGGCCAAGGCCGGTAGTGCGCCATGAGTGCCCGCCACCCTTTGCCTTATGCCTTTGCCAAGGCGTATGGCGTGTTGCTCGAGCACGATGCAGATCAGTCCATTTTGTGGGCCAGTGATGGCGTGTCTCGCTCGGCTTTGTCTGAGGTGATGCGCACGTATGTGGTCGACTCGATCGAGCGCGAGCCCGAGGAAGCGCTGAACCAACGCATTGCCGCAGCCTATGCTGGTGGTGAAGGCAGCGCCGCCGCCGTGGTGGGTGAAGTCGAAAGTGCGGTGGATTTGTCGCGCATGATGCAAGACCTCCCAGCCGTGGAAGACTTGCTGGAAGCATCCAACGATGCTCCCATCATCCGCATGCTCAACGCCTTGCTGACCCAGGCGGCCAAAGATGGTGCTTCGGACATCCACATCGAGCCGTATGAACGTTCGTCGGCGGTGCGCTTCCGGGTGGACGGCACCTTGCGTGAAGTGGTGCAGCCCAACAAGGCTTTGCATGCTGCCCTGATCTCGCGTTTGAAGATCATGGCCGAGTTGGATATTTCCGAAAAGCGCTTGCCTCAAGACGGCCGCATCAGTTTGCGGATCGGTGGGCGGGCGGTCGACGTGCGGGTCTCGACGCTGCCCTCGGCACATGGCGAACGGGCCGTGCTGCGGATTCTGGACAAGGGCGACGCCAACAAGTTCACCCTCGAATCGTTGGGGATGAGCGGCGATTCGCTGGATAAGTTCAAGCGCTTGTTGCGGCAGCCTCATGGCATCGTTTTGGTGACGGGCCCGACGGGGTCCGGTAAGACCACCACCTTGTATGCCGGGCTGAGCACCGTTGATTCGGCCACCACCAATGTGCTGACAGTGGAAGACCCGGTCGAATACGAATTGCCTGGCATCGGACAGACCCAGGTCAACGCCAAGATTGATCTGACTTTTGCCAAAGCCCTGCGGGCCATTTTGCGGCAGGATCCGGACGTCATCATGATCGGTGAAATCCGGGATTTCGAAACCGCGCAGATTGCGGTGCAAGCCTCTTTGACGGGCCACTTGGTGTTGGCGACCCTGCACACCAATGATGCACCCAGTGCCGTCACGCGTTTGACCGACATGGGCATCGAGCCCTTCCTGTTGTCGTCGAGCTTGCTGGGTGTGCTGGGGCAGCGTCTGGTGCGCAAGCTGTGCCCGCATTGCAAGCGCCAGGATGACTATGGCCGTTGGCATCCGGTGGGATGTGGCGAGTGTGGCATGTCAGGCTACAAGGGCCGAACCGGGGTGTATGAACTCATGGTGGCGGATGATCAGATCCGCGCCCTGATTCACGCCGAAGCGGCCGAATCGAAGTTGCTGGAGCATGCCCAATCCCAAGGTATGCGGACCATGCGCGAAGACGGTGACCGACTGGTGGCCGAAGGCGTGACCTCTCTGGAAGAGGTCTTGCGCGTGACACGCGAATAAGGCCACAACGCCATGCCAGCCTTTCGTTTTGAAGCCCTGGATGCCGATGGCAAGACCGTCGCCGGTCTGGTTGAGGCCGACAACCCCAAGGCGGCCCGGGTTCAGTTGCGCCATCAGCACCTGGTGCCGCTCAAGATCGATGTGGTGGTGGCCGAAGCCGAGCGACAGTCCAAAGTGCTGTTCGCCAGTCGGGTGTTCAATGCCACGGCCTTGGCGATCTGGACGCGCCAGCTCAGCGGCCTGGTCGTGGCGGGCCTGCCGCTGGAGCGCGCTTTGACGGCTTTGGCCGATGAGGCCGAAGACCCACGCCAGCGCGAACTGGTGGCCCATTTGCGTTCTGAAGTGAATGCGGGCTCACCTTTTGCCCGTGCGTTGGCCGGGTCCCCCAGAGAGTTCGATGAGGTGTACTGCGGCGTGGTGGCAGCGGGCGAACAAAGTGGTCAGTTGGGCGGCGTGCTAGAAAAACTTGCCACCGATCTGGAAGAGCGTCAGGCCTTGAAGTCAAAGCTCATCGGGGCCACGCTGTACCCGGCCATCGTGTCAGTGTTTGCGGTGCTGATCGTGATTGCCTTGCTGGTGTTCGTGGTGCCGCAGGTGGCGCAGGTGTTCACCAGCAGCAAGCATGCGCTGCCGATGCTGACGCGGGTGATGTTGGCGCTCAGCGCCTTCATGCGTGAATGGGGCTGGCTGATGGCCTTGATTCTGATCGCCTTGTTTGGTGGCCTGATGCTGGCGCGTCGCAATGAAGATTTCCGTCAGAAGTTTGATGCTTTCTGGCTGGAGTTGCCTCTGATCGGGCGGCTCGCGCGCGGGTACAACGCCGCCCGCTTTGCCGGGACGTTGGCCATGCTGGCTGGCTCGGGGGTGCCCATTCTGAAGGCCCTGCAGGCGGCAGCCGAGACCTTGTCCAACCGAGCCATGCGAGCCGATGCGATGGAAGCCTTGGTGCAGGTGCGCGAAGGGGCGCCCTTGGCTTCGGCGTTGGCGGCCAAGAAGCGTTTTCCTGGCCTGTTGTCAATGTTCGCTCGACTGGGTGAACAAACGGGGCAGCTGCCGACGATGTTGCAGCGTGCCGCCACTCAACTCAGCACCGAGGTGCAGCGCAAGGCCCTCGCCATCGCCACCGTGCTGGAGCCTTTGCTGATTGTGGTCATGGGCCTGGTGGTGATGTTGATCGTGATGTCGGTCATGCTGCCCATCATGCAGATGAACACCTGGGTCAAGTAAGCGGCCTCGTCTTCTGGCACGATTGCAGCAGGGCACTCAACAGGTCTTCAGCCTGAAATGGCTTGTGTAGAACCGGTGCGCCGATGTCTTGCAGAGTCAACAAGGGCTCGGCGGCCGTGTCCCCCGTGATGACGACCACCGGTAGCTCCGGGTGGTGTTCGCGTGCCAGGTCGATGGCCTGCAGGCTGTCGCCGTCGCGCAGCCGGTGATCGGTCAGCAACAGGTCAACCGACATCACTCGTTGCAGCAACTCCTCGAGCTCTTCCAGCGATGAGCCGGTGCTGACCAGCGCCCCCCATTCGCGCAAGCGTTCGCGCAGGGCCAGTCGCAAGGTATCGTCGTCGTCGATCACCAGAATGTGACGATCTTCCAGCGGGCGAGTGCGGGGCACCGCCACCGGTGCGGCTTGCAGGGCCGTCACGGCGGCGGCCATGGGCACGCGGATGCTGAAGCACGAACCGCGTCCAACACGCGACTGCAACTCGACGTCGATGTTCAACAAACGGGCCGACCGCTGCACGATGGCGAGCCCCAGCCCCAAGCCTTTGGCTCGATTGCGTTCAGGGTTGGCCAACTGCACGAAGTCTTCAAAGATGCGGTGCTGGTCTTCCGTGGCGATGCCGCGGCCCGTGTCCCACACTTGCACCAGCCAGTGGCTTTGCCGGCGTCGCACACCGACCAGAACGCCGCCGTGGCTGGTGTAGCGCAGCGCGTTGCCGACAAGATTGCGGATCATCTGTTCGAGCAGAACGGGATCCGAATGGGCAAAGGCACGGGTGGGGTGGATGCGCAGACGCAACCCTTTCGTGCGAGCGGCTTCTTGCTCGTGGCTCTGGATGCGATCCAGCATGGCGCCAAGGTCAATGGCTTGCTGATGTGGCTTGATGGCCCCGGCCTCGAGTCGAGACAGGTCCAGCAGGCCATTGAGCAGACCCTCCATGGCATGCACGGCATCGCACAGGCGCAGAGTCATGTCGTGGATGGGGTTGCCCTGCAAGCGGTCTCGCAGCAGGCCGGACAACAGGCCCACGGCAGCCACTGGCTGGCGCAGATCGTGGCTGGCGGCGGCCAGGAAGTGTCCTTTGGCCGCATTGGCTGCGCTCAACTCACGGGTGCGCTCGTCGACTTTGGCTTCGAGTTGGACGTTCAGCTCTTCGGCCTGATTGGTCGCCTCCACGAATCGGTGCATCAGCACCAATCCGTAGCTGGCCAGCGTGATGGGCGAGGCCAGGGGCAACCAGTAGGTGTGGTTGACCGAGAAGCTGCCGACCAGCCGAAGGTAATCATGAAACCCTGCCACCAGCGACACGGCAATCCCCAGCACGATGCCAATGGCCGACCAACGGCTGAAGCGCTTGTGTACCTGCAGCAGCAAAGCCAGTGAGGGCAGCATCAACAGCAGCAGGCCCGGATACAGCACGGCCCGGATCTCAGCCAGATAACCGCGTTGGGCGGCCAGGCCGGCGGCCAATGGAAAGGCGATTTCGACGACCCACAGTACCTTGACGAACAAGGGGTGACGCTTTTCGGCAATGGCCATCGCAAACCAGCCCAACAACACGGTGGCAGAGGTTTGTGCCGTGAAGTAGAGCCAGGCGCTGAGGTCGGCCGCCAGCGTGGGGCCGTGCACGATGTAGTAGGTGCAGTTGCGCACCGATACCACCACGCACAATAGGCCCAGGGCGCCCATGGCGACTTCGCTGCGACGGCGCAGCCAGATCACGATCAAAAAGCTGGCGAAGGCTGCCGCCACGACGTTGATGACCAGGGGCAGTTGCTGAGACAGCAAGGCCTGGATGGTGTACCCGACGGTCAGGTCGTCGGCGGGGCCCATGATGGGTTGCGAGAGCCCACCCAGGCTGCCATACAAGACTTCGATGTCCAGCCGATTGGCGCCGTCTTGCAGCAGGTCAGGTGAGAACTGAGCCAGGTAGCTCAAAGGTCGACCGGTGGGCTCATCACCCGGCAGGTCGGTGTGGATCAGGTGGCCGTTGAGCCAGATGCGATGCTGGAAGCTCAGCCGATCAAGGCGCACCGCCCATGTCTGGCTGCGCAGGGTGTGATCCAGCGGGGCGAGTTGAAAGCCGATTTCATAGCGCGCGACGCCTCGGCTGGCCAATTGCCGTGTGGCCCAGGTGTCAGGCAGGGTGACGGTTTGCCAATCGGTGCCCGGATCTTGGGCGGTCGGCAGCATGCGAAAGCGGGGCTCGTCCCAGCTCACCGCGGGGTGGCTGGCTTGGCCAGCGCTGCCGGGAAACACCAGCCAGATCAAGAGGATCAGGGCCATCGCGGTGCCAATCCAGGCGGCTACCGCCACGGCGTGACGTTGAAAACGGTGGCGTTTGCCCATGCCCAGCGGCAAAGGCAGCGACGTGGTGCGCGACAGCATGACATCCCTTTTTGATTTTGTGGCGGAATTGTCCCCCTTTAGGGGGAGTGCTGACCATCGCCGGACGGCGCCTGTTTCGGGGGCAAGGGCCTGTTAGGATGTGACTGAATGTTGCCGGCGCAGGCCGGACTTGCCATGAAATTGCTACTGATCGACGACCACGCCTTGTTTCGCGATGGCTTGAGTTTGCTGTTATCGAGCCGCGTGTTTTGTGATCCGGCTCAACCTGTTGAGGTCTTGGAAGCGGGCAGCCTCCAGCAGGCCCAATCTCTGATCGAGATGCATCTTGACGTTGGGCTGGTGTTGCTGGATTTGGGGCTGGGTGAGCATCGCGGTCTGGGCACCCTGGAGGCCTGGCTGGGCATGTCACCCCATGTGCCGGTGGTGGTGTTGTCGGCCGATGATCGGCCCGAGGTGATCTTGTCGGCCATCGATGCCGGGGCGGCCGGTTTCATTCCCAAAACCGCCCAGGCTCGGGTCATGCAAGAGGCGGTGACCCACGTGTTGCGGGGCGGGGTGTATTTGCCAGATTTGCCCCAGACCTGGGCGGGGGCAGCGCCCGATGTGCGCGGTTTTTCCGGTCGGCAGGCTGATGTGTTGCGCTTGTTGATTGAGGGCAAGGCCAACAAGGAAATTTGTCGGCGGCTGGCGCTGTCGGGCTGGAGCCTGCCACGCCAAACGTTTAGCCAAAAGGGTGATGGCTTTTCAGCCTAGACCTTGGTAACCTTGTCCTGGTTTTCGGACGCTGTCATCACTGCGGGTCATGGTCTGGTCGATCATGGCCCGCAATTTTTCTGCCCGGAAGGGTTTGTGCAGCACCGGCAGCCCGCTGTGAGCCAAACGATGAAGCTGCTCCGGTGAGGTGTCGCCCGTGATGATGAGGGCAGGCAAGTCGGGGCGTTGGCTGCGCAGATACTGGATCACGTCGCGGCCGGTGCCGTCTGACAGACGGTGATCCGAGATGACCAGATCCCAGGGATGGTCGGCGCGTTGGAGCAGCCATCGCAAGCCGCTGCCTGCCGTCACCCGCCAGCCCCAGCCCCGCAGCAGATGGGAGAGGGCGTCGCGCATGGCTGATCGTCTTCGATCAGTAACACCTTCCGGTCGATCCAGGGCGCGTGTAACCCGGCAGGCGAATGGAGCGCGTCTGAGGGGGGCTCGGCGGTCTCAGGGGGCAAGGTTGACGTCGGCACCAACACGCCAAAGCAGGAGCCGCGCCCTACTTGCGAGCGCACCATCAGGGGGGAGCCCATCAATTGGGCGGCCCGTTTGACGATGGCCAGCCCCAGGCCCAGGCCGCGCCGGCGCTCTCGCCCCGGGTTGTTGAGTTGCACGAACTCCTCGAAGATGCGAGCCTGATCTGCCGCCGAGATCCCTGCTCCGGTATCCCACACCTGGATCAGAACGTGACGCCCACGCGGTCGGATGCCCACGAGGATGCCGCCCCGCTCGGTGTGCCGGACCGCGTTGCCGACCCGGTTGCGCAGAATCTGCTCCAGCAGGATCGGATCGGTCCAGGCCGTGGCCGGTGTCGGGCGAACCCGCAAGGCCAGTCCTTTGTGTCGGGCGGACTCGGTTTCATGGGCGGCAATCGAGTCCAGCAAGGGTTGAAGCGGCACGTGTTGGGGGTGGACTTCGACCGCGCCCGCATCCAGTCGAGACAGGTCTAGCAGACCCTTGAGCAGGCTTTCCATCGAGACCACGGCGCGGGTCAAGCGATCGGTCAAGCCACGCAGACTGGGGTCGCTCAGCCGTTCATGCAACAAATCGGTGATCAGCCCGATGGCCGAAACGGGTTGACGCAAATCGTGGCTGGCCGCAGCCAGAAAGTGGCTTTTGGCTGCATTGGCTGCGGCCAGTTCACGCGTGCGCTCTTGTACCTTTTGCTCCAGCGTCAGGTTGATCTGCTCGTATTCGTCAAAAGCGCGCACCACCCGGGTCATCAGCATCATGCTGAAGCCGGGCAGGGTCAGCGGTACGGTCCATGGCATCCAGTAGCTGTGATCCACCCGCCCCAGAAGTCGGATCCACACAAAATCATGCACGCCGGACACCAGCACACTGAACAAGCCCAACGTGAGGATGGCCAAGGCAAACCAGCCCAGCAAGGCCGCGCTGCCTACGTGAGCGCACAGGTAGAGCCAACTGCTCAAGGTGGCAGGCAGGCCCAGGTCGCCAGTGAAGAAGTAGCTGCAGTTTCGGATCGAAACCAGCAGGTAGAGCACCCCAAACAAGCCGGTGGCGATTTCCTGGCGCCGATAACACCACAGCAAGATCACGAACGCCGCAAAGGCCATGCTGCCCAGGTTCAAGCCCAGTGGCAGATCCTGAGTCAGGATCAGGTGCTTCAGGTAGCCCGATTCCAGATCCGCCTGCGGGGCCAAGGCGGGCATGCTCAGACCACCATGCAGCACGCAACGCAGGCGGATGTCCAGGGTGTTCGGGCCTGCGCGTAGCATGCCGCTTGGGATGTCGACGAGTTCGGGGGCGGGCTCGCCCAACCAGGCGCGCACCGCCAAGGTGCTGTGCAGTCGGCGGTCGTTGAGGGCGATGTCGTGGGCGGCACACAGCCGATCCACACGCAGCGACCAGGGGCGTTCCACGCTGTCGGCGGCG
>JAGWLR010000023.1 GCA_028864885.1 Burkholderiales bacterium
AACCGATCATCATCAAGCGCATCAAAAAGGGCGGCCATGCCGCCCATGGCGGCGCTTGGAAGATCGCTTATGCCGACTTCGTGACCGCCATGATGGCGTTTTTCCTGCTGATGTGGTTGCTAGGCTCGACCACGGATGGCGACCGAAAAGGCATTGCTGATTATTTCAACAGCCCCCTGAAGGTTGCCTTTTTCGGGGGCTCGGGGGCGGGCGACGCCAGCTCAGTCATCAAGGGCGGGGGCAACAACCTCACCGAGAGTGCAGGCCAGGTCAAGAAAGGCGCTTCAGAACAGGCTGAAACCAAAGCCCGCCGCAAGGCCATCCAAGAGGCACAGGCCGTGGCCGAAAAGGCTCGCCTGCGTGTGTTGAAAGAAAAAGTCGAAGAAGTGATCGCGAATGATCCGCGGCTGGCTCAATACAAATCTCAAATCAAATTGGACCTGACGGCAGAGGGCTTACGGATTCAAATCGTAGACGACCAGAATCGGCCGATGTTTGCCAGCGGGGACTACGAGGTACAAGGCTACATGCGTGACATCCTGCGCGCAATCGGTGCCGTACTGGAAGCTGTCCCGAATCGTCTGACGATCGAGGGGCATACCGACTCTAAGCCATTCAACTCAGGGGATCGCGGCTACAGCAATTGGGAGTTGTCCGCTGATCGCGCCAACGCATCCAGAAGGGAGCTGATTGCGGGCGGACTATCAGGTGACAAGGTTCTGCGCGTTCAAGGGCTGGCCTCCAGCATGCCTTATGAAAAAGATGATCCGGAGAGTCCGCTTAATCGCCGCATCAGCATCATTGTGATGAATCGGGCAGCCGAAGACCGCATCTATGAGGCGGCAGAAGCCGAGAGCGCAACCGCCCCCAGCCAACAAGATCAGGAAACCCCCACAAAGGGCTCAAGCCCTACCGCAGCCAGCCGATAAGCCATTGAGCGACCCCGTCGTCGCCATGAGCCCGTCAACTAGACCGCGGATTGAATCAAGGACAAGCCATGAGCAACCCTGCTGATATGAAATTTCTTATCGTGGACGATTTCTCCACTATGCGCCGCATTGTCCGCGGCCTTTTGAAAGAGATCGGCTACAACAACGCGGAAGAAGCGGAAGACGGCGCCGTCGGGCT
The DNA here is from genome assembly GCA_028864885.1 of Burkholderiales bacterium. Lineage (GTDB taxonomy): Bacteria > Pseudomonadota > Gammaproteobacteria > Burkholderiales > Burkholderiaceae_C > Aquabacterium. The sequence goes on from JAGWLR010000023.1 coordinate 1,129, forward strand.
GAACATGCTCAAGAACGCCAAGTTCGACTTCGTGGTCAGCGACATCAACATGCCCAACATGAACGGCTTTGAACTGCTCAAGGCCATCAAGGCGGACGACACCCTCAAACACTTGCCCGTGCTGATGGTGACCGCCGAAGCGCGCAAGGAAGACATCGTTCTGGCTGCTCAGTCGGGTGCCGCTGGCTACATCGTCAAACCCTTCACCAAAGCCACTTTGGAAGAGAAAGTGCAAAAGATCATGCAAAAGCTGGCCGCCACCGCTTGATCATGGGAGCAGAGAATGAAAATGGATGAACTGCCCCCATTGACCATCCCGGCGGCATCGCCAGAAATTTTTCACCAACTGGGCTTACTGACACGCCAGTTGCATGACACGATGAACATGCTGGGCGTGTTGCCCAAGCTCAAGGACACGGTCGAGAACATCCCCGATGCCCGCTCACGCCTGAGTTACATCGCCACCAAGACGGCTGAAGCCGCCGACAAGGTGCTGAATCTGGTCGACGAGGCCAAAGCCGATCAAGCGCACATTGCCGCAGAAACTCGCCGATTGGCTGAGTTGATTGTGAAGGATCCCGTGAAGGCTGTGGCCACAGGCGCCGTGATGAATTTCGTCAATGACGTCGAAAGCACGACCCAACGTGTCGATCAGCACCTGACCGACATCATGATGGCCCAGGATTTCCACGACCTGACGGGCCAAGTGGTGGCCAAGGTGGTGAAGCTGGCCAACGACCTGGAAAACCAACTGGTCAAATTGCTGGTTCAAGCCGCGCCCCCCGAGCAACATCAGCGGGTCGAAGCGGTGCTGACGCAACAGGCTCAGCCGCCGTCTGACGAAGTCAAGCTGGAAGGCCCCGTGGTCTCTGCAGAAGGACGTACCGACGTGGTTTCCAATCAAAGCGAAGTGGATGATCTGCTGGCCAGTCTGGGCTTCTGATTAGCCCCGCCGATGAATAAATGGTCGCCCCTCCATAGGCGGCCATTTTTCTTTTTGCCGCAATTGGCATAACTTGGCCCAAGTGATTCATAGGCTCCCCGCGTGTCTCATTAAAATCCACGGTTTGCACATTCTGCGCACAGCGCGCCACCGGACCCCATCCATGAGCACGAACCAACTCGACAAGAAGTCCCAGGCCTGGTCGGCCCTGTTTTCCGAGCCGATGAGCGAGCTGGTCAAGCGCTATACCGCCAGTGTGTTCTTCGACAAGCGGCTGTGGGCAGCCGACATCCAGGGGTCACTCGCTCATGCCGAAATGCTTCAAGCCCAAGGCCTGATCTCTGCGGCTGACTGGGAAGCGATCCAGAAAGGCATGGCCCAGATCCGCTCGGAGATCGAAGCCGGCACCTTCGAGTGGAAGCTCGACCTGGAAGATGTGCACCTGAACATCGAAGCCCGCCTGACGCAGCTGGTGGGGGACGCTGGCAAGCGCCTGCACACCGGCCGCAGCCGCAACGACCAGGTGGCCACCGACGTGCGCCTGTGGCTGCGCGGCGAGATCGACGAAATCGGTGTGCTGCTGATCGAGCTGCAAAAAGCCCTGGTGGACGTGGCTGACAAGAATGCCGACACCATCCTGCCCGGCTTCACACACCTGCAAGTGGCCCAGCCCGTGGCCTTTGGTCACCACCTGCTGGCCTACGTGGAAATGTTTGCCCGCGATGCTGAGCGCATGATCGACCTGCGCAAGCGCGTGAACCGCCTGCCACTGGGCTCGGCCGCGCTGGCTGGCACCAGCTACCCGCTGGACCGCGAGCGTGTGGCCCGCACCCTGGGCTTTGAGGCCGTGTGCCAAAACAGCCTGGACGGCGTGAGCGACCGCGACTTTGCCATCGAGTTCACTGCCGCAGCCTCTTTGCTGATGGTGCACGTGTCACGCCTGTCGGAAGAGCTGATCTTGTGGATGAGCCAATCGTTCGGCTTCATCGACCTGGCTGATCGCTTCTGCACGGGCTCGTCGATCATGCCCCAGAAGAAAAACCCCGATGTGCCCGAACTGGCTCGCGGCAAAACCGGCCGCGTGGTGGGACACCTGATGGGCCTGATCACCTTGATGAAGGGCCAGCCCCTGGCCTACAACAAGGACAACCAGGAAGACAAGGAACCCTTGTTCGACACGGTCGACACGCTGAAAGACACCCTGCGCATCTTCGCCGAGATGGCCGCCGGCATCACCGTCAAGCCTGAAGCCATGGAGCGCGCAGCGAAGAAGGGCTATGCCACCGCCACCGACCTCGCCGACTACCTGGTCAAGAAGGGCCTGCCCTTCCGGGATGCGCACGAAGTGGTGGCCCATGCGGTGAAGGATGCCATCGCTGCTGGCGTCGACCTGTCGGAATTGCCCCTGGACAAACTCAAGACCTACAACCCTGCCATTGAGCAGGACGTGTATGAAGTACTGAGCCTGCGCGGCTCACTGAATGCCCGCAACATCTTGGGTGGCACGGCGCCCGAGCAAGTGCGCGCCCAAGTGGCTCGCCATCGCACGCGCCTGGGCTGAGTAAGCTCAGATCAAGTTGACTGGGAAGGGCGCGTCTTGAGGATCCGACGCGCCGACCAGAAATTGAAGCCCAGCCCCGCCAAGCTCCCCAGCGCCACCCCGATCGCCGGCTGGTGTTGCACCCATGGCCACAGCGCCAGACTGAGTACATACACCCCGTAGTTGATCGCACCGCCAACCGCCATCGAGGACAGGTAGGCCAAGTATTCGCGCACCAAGCCGCCTTCGCGCGGCCCCTTAAAAGTCAGCGACCGGTTGAACAACCACGTGAAGGTGGCAGCACACGCAAACGAAATCGCGCGCGCCCAGTAATAGCCAAGCCAGCCTTTGAGGGCATACAAGACCCCGATGTCGATCAGCAGGGCCAGCCCGCCTGACACACAAAACAGCAGCAGCGATCGCAAACTCGGCGCCATGAATGTCCTCATCTTCTACGGCCTCGCCGCACAGCCCGGGATTCTATCGAGCCCCATCCCCACCCCCTCGTTAGGCCCCTTAATGACGCGGCCCTTGAGCCAACTCAAGCCCCAATCGAGCCCGAGAGATTAGGCTGCGAAGCGCTGTTGTCATCCACTTCTTTGTTGTTTGTTGAGGTCTGCCATGCCGCTCGTCTGGTCCGAAGCTCTGTCTCTCGAAATGCCCGCGATGGACCGTCTGCACGAAGACATGATTGATCAGTTGGCACTGGTGGAAACCGCCAGCGATGAGCAACTGCTCGAAGCGTGGCAGGCGATGATCGAGCACACCGCCATCCACTTTGCGGAAGAGGATCAGTGGATGCAGGCCACCGGATTTGCACCCGACAACTGCCACAGCAGCCAGCACGCCATCGTGCTCAAGATCATGCGCGAAGGCGCTGAAAAATGCGCCAAGGGTGATCTCGCCATCGTGCGTCAGATGGCCTATGAGCTGACCGTCTGGCTACCGCACCATGTGTCGGCCATGGATGCAGGCTTGGCCTTGCATCTCAAAAGCGTTGGATTCGACCCAGAAACCGGACGGATCGACAATCCTGAAGCGCTCCCCACCAGCACGGTCACCAGTTGCCGCGTCGAGCCCTGCGAGGATCACGCGGCCTGAATCACGCGGCCTGGTTAAGCTGGCCCTTCATCTGGTCCAGTCGCTCACGAATCGAGCGCTCGATGCCGGCTGCATCCAGCCCGCTAAGAGACAACAACTTGCCGGGATCACCGTGCTCGATGAACTGATCGGGCAGGCCCAGCATGGCCACCGGCACGGTGACGCCAGCTGCCGACAGGGCCTCGCTCACGGCAGACCCTGCGCCACCCGCGACGCATCCCTCTTCAACCGTGACCAGCAGGTCATGGTTCCGCGCCAACTCCAGCACCAGATCGGTGTCCAGCGGCTTGACAAACCGCATGTTGGCAACCGTGGCGTTGAGGCCCTCACCAGCCGTCAGCGCGGGATACAGCAAGGTACCAAAGGCCAGAATGGCAACCTTGGGGCCGACGCCAGGCTGGCGATGACGGCGCACCTCGCCCTGCCCCCAGGGCAGCGGCGTCAGGTCGGCCTGCACGGCCACCCCTGCCCCAGCGCCACGCGGGTAACGAACCGCGACCGGGTGATTTTGCTGATGTGACGCGGTCAGGGCCTGACGCAGTTCGTTCTCATCGGCCGGCGTCACCATGCTCATGTTGGGGACGCAGCGCACAAATGCGATGTCAAACGCCCCCATGTGCGTGGCGCCATCGGCCCCCACGATGCCCGCGCGGTCCAGTGCGAACACCATAGGCAGGTTCTGCAAGGCCACGTCATGAATCAGTTGGTCGTAGGCGCGCTGCAAAAAGGTCGAATAAATCGCCACGACCGGCTTCAGCCCTTCACAAGCCAGGCCAGCCGCAAAGGTCACCGCGTGTTGTTCGGCGATCCCGACGTCGAAATAACGCCCCGGGAAGCGCTGTTCGAACTCGACCATGCCCGAGCCTTCACGCATGGCTGGCGTGATGCCCACCAGGCGTGAATCGTGTGCGGCCATATCGCACAACCATTGCCCGAAGACCTGGGTGAACGTGGGTTTGACCGGTTCAGTGGCCGGAACCTTCTTGAGGCCGACGGCCGGATCAAACTTGCCCGGCCCGTGATAGGCAATCGGGTCGGCTTCGGCCAGCTTGTAACCATAGCCCTTCTTGGTGACGACGTGCAGGAACTGCGGACCATGGCGATCGCGCAGGTTCTCCAAAGTCGGGATCAGCGAGTCCAGGTCGTGGCCATCGATCGGGCCGACGTAATTGAATCCGAACTCCTCAAAGATCGTGGCGGGCACCACCATGCCCTTGGCGTGCTCTTCCAGTTTCTTTGCCAACTCGAACAAAGGCGGAGCATTGCGCAACACTTGCTTGGCGCCTTCGCGAGCTGCCGCGTAGAAGCGACCTGACATCAACCGGGCCAGGTATCGATTGAGCGCCCCCACAGGTGGCGAAATCGACATGTCGTTGTCGTTGAGGATCACCAAGACATCGGCCATGCGTCCGTTGTGCGGCACCCCTGCGTTGTTCAGGGCTTCAAAGGCCATGCCAGCGGTCATGGCACCATCGCCGATGATGGCCACGGACTTGCGAGACTCGCCGCGGATCTGGGCGCCAATGGCCATGCCCAGGGCCGCCGAGATCGAGGTCGACGAGTGCGCAGTGCCGAAGGTGTCGTACTCGGATTCGTCTCGACGCGGAAAGCCACTCATGCCCCCAAACTGGCGCAACGTGGGCATCCGATCGCGACGCCCGGTGAGGATCTTGTGCGGATAGGTTTGGTGGCCCACGTCCCACACCAGGCGATCATCCGGCGTGTTGAACACGTGGTGCAAAGCGACGGTCAGCTCCACGGTGCCCAGGTTCGATGACAGGTGCCCGCCCGTGCGCGACACGCTTTGCAGCAGGTACTCACGCAATTCGTCAGCCAGCTGCTTGAGTTCGGCACGCGCAAGGCGACGCACATCGGCAGGCGACTCGATCCGGGACAACAAGGGATACGTCATGTCAGATCCATTCATGCGAGAGATTCGTTCGCTTCAGTAGTCACGGTGCACGATACGCTGCGCCAGGGCGGCCAATTTGGCTGTGGCGTCCTGACCCAAGTGGCTGCGTGCCAGTGCCTGGAGAGCCCGATCCAGCAATTCGGCCGATTCTGCCCGGGCACCCTCCAGTCCGAGCAGGCTCACGTAAGTAGGCTTGTTGGCATCAGCGTCTTTACCGGCCGTCTTGCCCAATTTGTCAGACTCCTGGGTGGCATCCAGCACATCGTCCACGATCTGGAAAGCCAGACCAATGGCATCCCCGAAATCGGTCAAGGCGCTCCAGACCTGGCTGTCGGGCTGCAAACCACCACAGGCAGCCCCCATTTGAACACTGCAGCGCAGCAGTGCGCCAGTTTTGCGGTGGTGCATGTCGCGCAGGGTGAGTTCGTCCAGCGACGACCCGACGCTGGCCAGATCAATGGCCTGCCCCCCCGCCATGCCGGCCTGCCCAGAGGCCCGAGCCAGCAGGCGACACAAAGCGGCCTGCAAACGCCCGTCCACGCCGCCCCGCCCTTGAGGCTTCTCGTCTGGCGTTAGCACATCAAAGGCCAGAGCCTGCATGGCGTCGCCCGCCAGCATGGCCTGGGCTTCACCAAATTTGACGTGAACGGTGGGCTTGCCGCGACGCAGGATGTCGTTATCCATGCATGGCATGTCGTCGTGCACCAAGGAATAGGCGTGGATCAACTCTACAGCGCAGGCCGCACGAAGGGCGGCTTCTTCGCCTCCTGGGTGCTGCTTCGCACCGGCGGCATCGGCCGCAGCCAGCACCAGCAAAGCCCGCAGACGCTTGCCACCATCGAGCACGCTGTAACGCATGGCCTCGCCCAGGCCCGCGGGGGCATCGGCCGGCACCCAGTTCGCCAAGGCGGCCTCAACACGACCCAAGGCCTGAGAGGACCAGGACAGAAATGCGGCAGAGTTCATGGCGTATCCAGCGGCTTGAGTTGCCCGGCATCAAGCAGCTTGACTTGCGCCTCGACGGCCTCTAATCGACCACGGCAAAACTGCAGCAGCTGGGCGCCGCGCTGATAACTGCTCAACAACTGCTCCAAGGGCAACTGACCTGCCTCCATTTTGGCGACCAGGGTTTCCAGTTCTGCAAGGGCCTGCTCGTAGCTAAGATCGGGCGACAGCCCGTTCTCGACAGCAGTTTGTTTTCCGACGGAGGCAGACGATTTGGCCATGATGGCGCCCGATTTTCGGGTTTCGAGGGCAAACGTGTATTCTATTTCGGCAGGGCCTCAAAAACCATCTCGACCGCAGCTTCAACGCTCCGAACACGCCCCCGGTCTGGGTGGTCCGTTCAGCAAAGTCAATTGGGCCGGCGCACCACCGGGTACAATCATGGGTTTCCCCGCGGTATGGGTCTGCGGGGGGTTGACATTGGTTTTTGGAGATCCTGGGGATCATGTCTGACCTGAGTCATGCGCTCACTCTTGCCCGCAGCCGCACGCAGCTGCCTGTGTCCGTCTATTTTGACGAACTGCTTTACAAGAAGGAGATAGAGCGCATCTTCCAGTCCGGTCCACGCTACCTGGGGCATGCCAATGCGGTGCCCGAGGTTGGCGACTACTACGCGCTTCCACAAGAGGGTGAAGGCCGCGCGCTCGTTCGCACCCCAGATGGGGTCGAACTGATCTCGAACGTCTGCCGGCATCGCCAAGCCGTGATGCTCAAAGGCCGTGGCAACAGCCGTCACAACATCGTGTGTCCCCTGCATCGCTGGACCTACAGCCACAAAGGCGAGTTGATCGGGGCCCCGCACTTCGATCACGACCCCTGCCTGAATCTGAACAACTACAAGATTCAGAACTGGAACGGTCTGCTGTTTGAAGACAATGGCCGTGACATCTCAGCGGATTTGGCGGGCGTCAACAACCGCTTTGCCCCAGGTGGAGACCTCGATTTCAGCGGCTACGTGCTCGACAAGGTCGAACTGCACGAGTGCAACTACAACTGGAAGACTTTCATTGAGGTCTACCTTGAGGACTATCACGTCGGCCCCTTCCACCCTGGCTTGGGCAATTTCGTGACCTGTGATGACCTGCGCTGGGACATGGCTCAGGAGTACTCGGTGCAAACCGTGGGGGTTGCCGCCACGTTTGATCGCCCCGGCTCGGACATCTACAAGAAGTGGCGCGAGGTGCTGTTGAAGTACCGCGGCGGCGAAAAACCGGCGCAAGGCGCCGTGTGGCTCACTTACTACCCTACCATGATGGTGGAGTGGTATCCACATGTGCTGGTGGTGTCCAACATGTATCCACAAGGGCCCCAGAAGACCCTCAACGTGGTCGAGTTTTATTACCCCGAAGAAATCGTGGCGTTTGAACGCGAGTTCGTCGAAGCGCAGCAGGCCGCTTACATGGAGACCTGCATCGAGGACGACGAAATCGCCGAGCGCATGGACGCTGGCCGCAAAGCCTTGATGATGCGCGGCGACAACGAGGTGGGCCCCTACCAAAGCCCGATGGAAGATGGCATGCAGCACTTCCATGAGTGGTACCGCCGGACCATGGCCTTCAAGGACTGAGGCCCAGCAGGTGCACACAGTCGGTCGGCTGATCAGCAAACTGTCAGCCGCCTGGCTGATGGTCCTGGCCACCCTGCTCTTTGCTGGCATGGGGGTCTGCGTCAAAAAAGCCTCTGCCGAGGTCACCACGGCAGAGGTTGTTTTTTTTCGGGGCCTGGTGGGCGCGGTCATGATGGGCCTGCTGGCCTGGTGGCAAGGCTTGAACCTGCAGACCAAAGTGCCCAGCCTGCACTTTCTGCGTGGCTTGGCTGGCGTCAGCGCCTTGAGCCTTTGGTTCTACACGATCGGCAAGCTGCCGCTATCCACCGCGGTGACGCTGAATTACATGTCGTCGGTCTGGATGGCGGTGTTCCTGGTGTTGCGTCAGCTGTGGCGCCGCAGTCAGGGTCGTCCTAGCAAGCGCACTCCCCCACCTTTGCTGGCAGCCGTTGCGTTGGGATTCATTGGGGTGGCCTTGGTTCTGCGGCCCACCATCCAGCGCGACCAGTGGCTGGAGGGAGGGATCGGCATCCTGTCAGGCATGTTATCGGCCTGGGCCTATCTGCAAGTGGCCAGCCTGGGACGGGCAGGTGAACCCGAGCACCGGGTGGTGTTTTATTTCTCGCTCTTCGGGACCATTGCCGGGTTGCTGATCAGCCTGGCCGCCCGCCTCAGTGGTCACGTGGCCTGGACCGCCCCAAGCCCCACTGGGTGGCTCTGGCTTCTGGGCATTGGTGGCTTCGCCACCCTGGCTCAACTGGCCATGACCCGCGCCTACACACAGGGGCAGGCCCTCGTGATGGCCAGCCTACAGTACCTGGGCATCGCCCACGCGTTCGTGCTGGGGGTGTTGTTGTTCAACGACCCGATCAATCCGCTGTCCATATTGGGCATGGGCTTGATTGTGGCGGCCGGTATCGGCGCCACGCGAACCAGCAACGCCGTCCGAGATTGAGTTCGGCACTGGGTCAGTGCATGCTGTGCACGATGGTGGCAATCATCAACAGGCCTGCGGCCAACCAGAACAACTGAAACAGGGTGTCGCGCCAGTTCAAGCGCTTTTGCAATTGCGGGATCAGGTCGGCCACCGCCACATACACGAAGCTGCTGGCTGCCACCACCATCATGTAAGGCAAGTACTCCTTCCAAGGGCCAATCAGGAAGTAGCCCAACACGCCCCCCACCACCGCAGCAAAGCCTGAGATCATGTTGTAGACCAATGCACGCATGCGCGTGAAGCCTGCGTTGATCAAGACGATGTAGTCCCCCACCTCCTGTGGGATCTCATGCGCGATGATGGCCATGGCAGTGACCAGACCCAGATGCGGATCGGCCAAGAAGGCTGCGGCAATCAAGATGCCGTCACAAAAGTTGTGGATGCTGTCTCCCACCAGCACGCTCCAGCCCCCGCGCCCCGCTTGTTCCGCATCAAATCCATGATGATGGTGGTGATGGTCGTGTTCGTGATGGTGACCATGCCGGTACAACTCGGCCTTCTCCAGCAGGAAAAAGAACATCAAACCGCTCAGCAAGGTCAAGAACAAGGCATGCGGAGGGCGCCCCGATTCAAAGGCTTCAGGCAGCACGTGCAGCAAGGCGGTGCCCAGCAGCACCCCCGTTGACAGGCTCACCAGGTGCCGAACGATCAAGGTCAACAAAGGCTGCGACAAGGCTGCAGCCAGGGCAACCGACACCACGCCACCGAAGAAGGTGCACGCCACAATGTAAGTCAAAGTCATGGTGTGATCTTAGCAACGCTGTCAACCATCCATCGGACGCCGAACTGTCGTGAGGAGGGTGGACAATCGGGGCATGGACAAAGTCATGCCCCCCACCCCCATCAAGGCATCAACAAGCAATCTGGATGCCACGCCCTTTCCACACCTGCTGGCCTCGATCGACATGGGGTCCAACAGCTTCCGCCTCGAGATCGCCGAGCTGAACAAAGGGCGTTACAAGCGCGTGGACTATTTGAAAGAGACCGTACGCCTGGGTGCTGGGCTGGACGCCCAAGGCTTGCTGACCGAAGAGGCCGCACAACGTGGCTTGGCCTGCCTGGCCCGCTTCGCCCAGCGTCTCAAAGGCTTTGCTCCCTGGCAGGTGCGCGCGGTGGCGACCCAAACCCTGCGAGAGGCCAAGAACCGCGATGCCTTTCTGACCCGAGCCAACCGCGCGCTGGGCTATCCCATCGAAGTGATTGCTGGACGCGAAGAGGCCCGCCTGATTTACCAGGGCGTGGCTCGCTTGCAGCCGAGCGAGCTGCCACGTCTGGTGATCGACATCGGAGGCCGGTCCACCGAAATGATCTTGGGACGCGGACGTCTCCCCCAGCGCGCAGAATCGTTTCACGTGGGCAGCGTCAGCCTCTCGCTGACCCATTTCCCCGGAGGGCGCTTCACCGCGGAAGGGTTCCGAGCGGCTCAGGTCGCAGCCGGTGCCGAGCTGGAAGAAGCCTTGATGCCGTTTGCACGCGGCCACTGGCGCGAAGCCCTGGGGTCATCGGGCACCGTGGGGGCGGTGTCGCAACTGCTGCAAGCCAATGAGATCACCGATGGCACGATCACACCCGAGGGCTTGCGGTGGTGCATTGAACAATGCCTGGCAGCGGGCCACATCGATGAACTGCATCTGCCCGGATTGAAAGCCGACCGCAAAGCAGTGCTGGGCGGCGGCCTGTCGATTCTCTACACCTTGGCCATGCAATTCGATATCGAGGCCCTGCGGCCGGCCCGCGGTGCTTTGCGGCAGGGCGTGATATTCGATCTGGAAGAGCGCATCGAGGCGGCCCGCAATCACCGGCTGCCAGACCCCCGGGATGCCGCAGTGCGCGAATTGCAGCAGCGCTTTCGTGTGGACACAGGCCACGCTGACCGCATCCGTGACCGCGCCCTCGCCCTGTGGCAATCGTTGCAGGGGGCCAGTCGGGTCGATGGCGATGCAGCCCGTGAATTGGCATGGGCCAGCGCCTTGCACGAAATCGGCATGATGGTGTCGCATCACGATCACCACCGGCATTCGGCCTACCTGCTCAGCCATGTGGATGCCGCTGGCTTTTCGCAATCGCAACTGCGCCGTCTGGCCACCCTGGTCCTGGGACAACGTGGTGAGCTGATCAAACTGGCCGAGCACCTGCACGACAAGGTGTTGATGGCCCAGGTGCTGTGCCTGCGGTTAGCGGTAATCCTGCATCACGCCCGAATCGACTTGCCAGCCAAGCTGGCCGTGCTTCAAAAGGGACGCACACGCAACCGATTGACCTTACCGAGGAGGTGGGCCGAACAACATCCCCGCACAGTGCATCTGTTGCAGGAGGAGGCGCGTCGTTGGGCCCTGAACGGCCCGACGGAATTGGACCTGAACTGGGCCTGACCTCGCCTTGACGGGTCACTTCTTGCTGTGCTTCAGGCTGCGCCTGTACACCGGCCCCCACATCGGATGCCCCGCCTCGGCCTTGGTCAAAGCGAACTTGGGATCAGCGGCGCGGGCAGCCTTGAAGGCCGCGAGACACATGGCCTGCCGCTTGCTGGTGCAGTAGATGAAGGCCAGGTATTTATTGGCCGTCGCCACATCGGCAGGGTGAGACAAGCCCATCTGCAGAGCCGATTTCAGATCCAACTCAGCTTGCTGGTACTGGGCACTTTGATAGGCCTTCACGCCTTGCTCCAACACGGTCTCAGAGGTGATCACCGGTGCAGGTGGCGGGGCCACTTCAACTGCGGGTGCTGACGCCGGCGCGGGTGCCACAGGCGCCTCGGCCGGCTGCGTTTTCGACATGGGGGCGCATCCCGCCAGGGCGACCAGGCACAAGCCCAATGCGCCCAAGGCGCGCACTCGGTTCACGGATTCCATGTGGTGTTCATCCCCAGGTTCAGAATTGATGTTCGACCGCGTAGGTCCGGCCTGACTTGACCGTGACGGTCTTGCGATAGGGTGGCGCATCGCCGTTGCTGATGGCAATCACGTGCTTGCCGGGAGGCAGGTTCAATTGCGTCAGAGGAGGAGTGACCCCCGCATGCCGACCATCCACGGTGACTTCCCCCCATGGGCTCACAGCCAGGGTCACCTTGCCAGGGGGCGCCTCGACTGCTTCGACTTTCGAGACCTCGGGCGTGACAGCAGCAGGAGTCGAGGACGCTATGGCCTCGCTGGCGCTCGCTACCTCCGTCGGCGCAGCCGGTGCAGTCGGTGCGCTGGCTGCCGACGGATTCGAAGCCACGGCCGATGCCGTCTCAGCCACCGCTGGCAGCGATATGGCACTTGCCGGTCGCACAGCAGGCGGGGCGTGGGCCACGGCAGCCAGCCCCACGGTCGATGTTTGCGCCGGCTTGGACGGCGCTTGGTGCCAAGCCATGCCGATGCCGCCGATCAGGGCCGTGGCCCCCAGAACTGCAGCACCCATGACCCAATGCCGACGCGCGGCATCCCGCCAGTTCGTCCGCGGCGGCTTGTCGCCCACCTCCATGCTGGTCAGTGCCGCATCGCCGAGCCGACTGGCTTTCGATTCGTCCAGCCAATCCCGCAACTCCTGCGACAGCACCCGTGCCGATCGGGTGCGCTGCGACAGATCTCGAGCCATGGCCTTGGCCGCGATGTCCGACAGCGCCCGCGGCACCTCTGGATTGATCTCATGCGCCCTGGGCACCGGCTTGTTCAGCACGGCATCAGCGATCTCTTCCAGGGTGTTGCCATTGAACGCACGCCGCCCCGTCAGCAGCTCGAACAAGACCACGCCCAAGGCGTACACATCCACCCGGCGGTCCACCGCTTCCTGACGGACCTGCTCGGGTGCCATGTAGTAAGGCGAGCCCCCAACGATTTCCTGAAAACGGCTATGTTCGTCGTCCTTCGCACGCTTTTCAGCCTGCCGAACGCGGGCGATGCCGAAGTCAAGCACGCGGGGCTGTGCACGGCCTGCCATGAAAATGTTGGCCGGTTTGATGTCTCGGTGGATGACGCCTTTGTGGTGCGCATAGCTAAGGGCATCGGCCACGCGGCGAACAATCAGCGCGGATTGCACCCAAGTTGGACGCCACCCCACGGCGAGCAACTGCCGCAGATCCTTGCCCTTGAGCAACTCCATCGCGATGTAGGTGCCTTGGGCGCTGGTCCCGGCGTCGTACACCGTCACGATGTTCGGGTGATTCAGGCTGCCTGCCGCGCGGGCTTCATTGAGGAACAGCGCATTGAACTGCTCCCGATCCTGTTCGGGCAGATCCACATGCAAGGTCTTGATCGCAATGAGACGCGACAAGAGCGGGTCGTGCGCTGCATAGACGGTGCCCAGTCCGCCCTCGCCGATCACGAACTTGAGCGCATAGCGGCCAATATGGCCCACGCTGGGCATCAGCTCGGGGCGCTCGCGCCGCGCATCGGTCACCTCTGGTTCAGGTGGCAGCGGGCGGGTCTGCTCAAGCGTGTCGGCGTCGTCGGGCGCAACCGGCCGTCCGACCACGTCGACTTCGTGAGGCTCTGTGACTGCAGGCTGTGTTGGCTGGAAAGACACGGAAGAGGAACCCCTAATAGGGCGCCCCTTTACCCTTTTGAGGGACGCGCCGCCTTGACTTCGTCGGGTCTCAGACCCGGCGCCAGATGATCTAGCACACCGTTGACGTACTTGTGCCCATCGGTGCCGCCGAAACTCTTTGCCAACTCTACGGCTTCATTGATCGCGACTTTATAGGGCACATCGAGACAATGTGCCAATTCGTACGCACCAATCCACAGCACAGCGTGTTCGACTGGGGAAAGTTCCTCGATCGGGCGGTCTAAAAACTTGACCAGGTCGGCATCCAGCTTGGCCGCCTGATCGATGCACCCATGCAGCAAGGCGTCGTAATGAGGCCGGTCGCATTTGGCGAAATCTTCCTGCTCACGGATGTGCGCATCGATCGATGAAGCCTCGCGGCGATTAATCTGCCACTCGTACAAGCCCTGCAGGGCAAATTCACGCGCACGGCGACGCGCCGACTTGGCCCGGTCCCGGCCGGTTGCGGGGCCCTTGCGAGCCGTGCGGCCTTCTGCCACGTTCGGGTTGGAATCAGCAGGCGTGCTCACAGCAGGTCATCCAGCAAATTGGCCATTTCAACGGCGACACGAGCAGCATCACGGCTCTTTTCGACCACACGGGCCTCGGCCTGGGCATCGTTCTCGACGGTCAGAATGGCGTTGGCGATCGGCAGGTGATAGTCAAGCGTCAGGCGGGTCACCCCTGCGCCGCTTTCGTTGGCCACCAGCTCAAAGTGGTAGGTTTCACCACGGATGATGCATCCCAGCGCCACGAGGGCGTCGAACTGATCACTTTCTGCCATGGCCTGCAGGGCCACTGGCACCTCGAGTGCACCCGGCACGGTCACGTGGCGGATGTTGTCTTCCGTCACGCCCAAGGCTTTGAGTTCATCGATACAGACCTGCGCCATCCGGCCGGTCAGTGCGTCATTGAAGCGAGCCTGGACAATGCCGACGCTCAGATCGCGTCCGTCCAGGTTTACCGCTTGTCCTTTGTCAGCGCCTTGCATGTGTCAATTCCAAAAGAGCGAGTAGTTGATTCAAAAAAGAGCGAATGTGAAATGCGTCACGCCGATTGAGGCAGCACCTGGCCATCGGCGGTCTGGAAGCCAGTGACCTCCAAGCCATACCCGACCATGCTGGGCAGGCGCTGCTGGTTGCCCAACAAACGCATGCGCTGCACCCCCAGGGTGCGCAAGATCTGGGCGCCCACGCCGTAAGTGCGCAAATCAACCGGTGTCTTGGGGGCTTGCTGAGGTTCGGCCGGCAACAGGCGATCCAGCAGGCGTTCAGGGTCATCGCCGACGTTCAACAGCACGGCAACGCCACGGCCCGCGTCCTTGATGGCCGCCAGTGCCTTGGGCAGGGGCCAGGAATGTGAGCGACTGCCGGCATCCAACCAATCCAGCACGGACAGCGGCTCATGGACGCGCACCAGCACTTCATCAGCCGGGGTCCACTGCCCCAGGCTCAAGGCCAGGTGCAGGCTGCCCGTCCGATCTTTGAAGACGCGCGCCTCGAAAGCACCCTCGGGGGTTTCCATCGTGCGCGAGCCCAATTGCTGGATCAGCGACTCATTGCGGCTGCGATATTCGATGAGGTCAGCGATGGTGCCGATCTTGAGGCCGTGTTCTTTGGCAAACACTTGCAGATCAGGCAGACGCGCCATCGTGCCGTCGTCGTTCATGATCTCGCAGATCACCGACGAAGGCGTCAGGCCGGCCATGCCTGCCAGATCGCAACCCGCTTCGGTGTGCCCGGCGCGCATCAATACGCCGCCATCTTGCGCTTGCAGAGGGAAGATGTGCCCAGGTTGAACCAGATCGGCTGGCTTGGCGTCGCGCGCCACGGCCACCTGCACGGTGCGAGCACGGTCTGCCGCCGAAATCCCGGTGGTGACGCCCTCACGAGCTTCGATCGAGACGGTGAATGCGGTGCCGTGCTTCGTGCCGTTGCGGGTCGCCATCGGTGGCAACTGCAAGCGCTCGCAGCGATCGCGCGTGAGCGTGAGGCAAATGAGCCCACGGCCATACTTGGCCATGAAGTTGATGGCTTCAGGAGTGACATGGTCAGACGCCAGAACAAGATCGCCCTCGTTTTCGCGGTCTTCTTCATCCACCAGGATGACCATGCGACCGGCGGCCAACTCGGCAATCAGCTCAGGAATGGGTGAAATCGGCATCTCGAGATTGTAGGCGCGCTGGCCTCTTCTTTTGGGGAAAACACCAAGAATGGGACTCGTTATTGGGGCAATTTGCCCTCAAACGACAGCATTCTTTCCACATAGCGGGCGATCAGGTCAACTTCCAGGTTGACCTTCGAGCCTACCTTCAGGTGGCCCAGCGCCGTGTTGTCGATGGTGTGCGGAATCAGGTTGATGCTGAACTGGGTGGTGCGATCGGTGGCGTCTTCCACCTGATTGACCGTGAGGCTGACACCGTTGACCGTGATGGAACCCTTGTAAGCCAGGAATCGGGCCAGAGCTTGGGGAGCCCGAATGCGCAGCAGCCAAGATTCCCCAATGGGCTCGAACACGGTGACGTCGCCCACGCCGTCCACATGGCCGGTAACCAGGTGGCCACCCAGGCGATCATGGGTGCGCAGCGCTTGCTCCATGTTGACTGGCCCCAGGGTGTCCAGGCCGACGGTGCGGGCCAGGCTTTCCGCTGAGACATCGATCGTGAAACGCCCAGTTGCCGCATCAAAGCTCGTGACAGTCATGCAAGCACCATTGATGGCAATGCTGTCGCCCAGGTTCACCCCTTCCAGATACCCCGCAGGCGTCTGCAAGGTCAAACGACGCCCATGAGAAGAATCTGCGCCCAGGGGTTGGGATTCAACGATCTGGCCCACGCCCGTGATGATGCCGGTGAACATGAGAACAATACCTTTACCGAAGTGAGTTCAAAACAGCTCGCGCCCGCTAGCCCGCAGGCGCACCCGCAGATCATCGCCGATCTGCTGGATGTCGACGAATTGAAGGGATTTCGCCTCGGCGACTTTGTTCAAGGCTGACAGCGCCGCCAGCGGTCGCCCGGGTCCGATGAACTTGGGGGCCAGATACAACAGGAACTCGTCGACGAGATCTTGCTGCATCAGGGACGCATTCAAAGTGGCGCCAGCTTCGACATGCAGTTCATTGATGCCACGTTGTGCCAGGTCAGCCAACACCCAAGCGAGGTCAAGCCCGGAGCCCACACCCGGAGGGCAAACCACTTCAAGCGCATGGGGCAAATCGCCGGGCGCCGGTTCGGCGCCATAGACCAGGACCTGTCCCGGGGGCTGCAGCAACTGGGCGTCACGAGGGGTCCGCCACCGGGTGTCCAGCACCACGCGCCAAGGCTCTCGTGATGCGCCGACCCCCCGCACGTCCAGGCGCGGATTGTCATCCAGTACCGTGCCGCTACCTGTGAGCACAGCACCTGCACGGGCACGCCAACGCCGCCCATCCAGCCGCGCGGCCTCGCCGGTGACCCACTGGCTGTCGCCGTTGTCCAGCGCCGTGCGGCCATCCAGGCTGCCCGCCATCTTCAAGCGCACCCAAGGGCGCCGACGGATCATCCGCGAGAAAAAGCCAATGTTGTCCAACCAGGCTTCTTGGGCCAGAGGGTGTTCACGGGCCAAGACGTGTACGTCGATCCCCGCTGCACTCAGGCGGCTCACGCCCTGCCCCGCCACCAAAGGATTGGGATCCAGCAAGGCCACCACCACGCGCGAAATGCCAGCCTCAATCAGGCCATTGGCGCACGGCGGGGTGCGGCCGAAATGAGAACACGGCTCAAGGGTGACATAGGCTGTCGCCCCGGCCAGCGGCTCACCTTGCTGCTGCGCGTCCCGCATGGCCATCACTTCAGCGTGCGGCCCGCCGGTCTCCTGCGTGTGTCCGGCACCAATCAAGCGACCCTCGCGCCACAAGGTACAACCCACGGCCGGGTTGGGTGGGCACAGCCATTGGGCCTTGCGCCCCCACTCCAGAGCCAAGGCCATCGCCTGCTGATCAAACGCATCCAGTTGCGATTCCATGGGGCGCATCATCTCACTTACTGCAACTGGTCTGGCGCGAGCTGTACCACCATGGTCACAGGCACAGCCTGGCCTGCCAACTGGGCCGGCACCATCGTCGTTTGCCTCAAGGGGGCCAGATAGGCGTCCATCCAAGGCTCATCAGGTCGGGCCTCCAGTTTTTCGACGTGATCAATCCGGCCCTCAGCCGACACCCAGATCTGCAAGGTCACACGCCAATTCGAGACTTGGATCGGAATACTGGCAGGATGGAGCACCCAGTCTTGTTGAGGATGCGCATACTGATCCACTTGCTCCACGGACAGGTAATGAGCAGGAGAAGGCGGTCCCCAGTGCCGATGGCCCTCACGTTGGCGGTCTAAGGCGGGCTCGGCCGTGGCTTGATCCGCGTCAGCGGGGTCATCGCCCGCAGACCTGTCGGATCGCACGACAACAGGGGGGCGGGCAGGCGCCTCGGTATGCAAGGTCCGTTGGGGATCCGTATGCAGCACGATCGCGCGGATCGGCCTGACCGATGAGGGCGACGCCACGCGCCAAGCCTCATCGCCTTGAACGTCTGATGAAGGCACCCCCCAGTTCAGCAAGACCAGATGCAGAGCCACCACGCCGCCGATCAGCAGCCCCCAGCGCCAGGTGCTCGCCCTCATGAGCGCGTACGCATCTCAGTGCCAGCAGGCGGCCACTGCCTCGGCCGCCGAGGCAAAGCGTCGGGTATCGAAGTTCACCACCGACTTTGTGCCATCCTGTGTCAAGGTGAAATCCCCACAGGCATCATTGGCCATGGCGCTGCCCACCTGCCGCTGTGCTGTCAGCGTGTAATCGGTTCCCGACACGGCCACACTCAGGGTGTACATCGTGCTGCCCTCGCCCGCTGGCGGAGAGGTAGCAAATGAGGTCTGCTTGGCGAACTCGGTGTTGGTCGTTGTGCTGCCACTGGACGCATAGCTGTACCGTTCGGTGTAGTAGCGCTCCATCCATTGCTGCGCCGCGGCCAAACGGGTCTGCGCATCGGCACGCCGGCCCTTGGCAACGTGCTCGGCATACGAGGGATAGGCGATCGACGCCAGAATGCCCACGATCGCCACCGTGATCATCAACTCGATCAGCGTGAAACCACGCACTTGCCGCTTCAACATCATCAGGGATCTCAATACGTCTTCAATCCGGGGATCACACGCCACTGCACACGCCCGCTTCGGGATGCAGGCGACACCGGCATTTCCCAGTTGCGGCCTTCGATGCGCAAGGCTTCCTTGCCAGCCTCAGGCGTCACCAGTTGGTCGGAGACGACCAGCACCTTCGAATCACTGACCGATACCCCCACCGCCGCTGCGGTGGGCAACAAACCATGCAGAGCCAAGCCCTGGGTGGGGCTCAGCGCATAGAGCGTCGACAGCGGAGCAGACTGACACATGGATGCGGCATCTGGATTCGGCCAGACCGTGGTGAAGAACAGCACCCCCGATCGAACCACCGGGGTGGACAAGACCATTTCACCCGTGCCCTCGGTCTGCCCCGGGGCCACCGGGAAGTCGAGGTACCAGCCATCCTGGGTGGTCCAGTTGATCGAGGCCGCTGAATCCGTTTTCGACAAGGAGACATCGCCCGTTTTGGCGTCACGAACCAATTGGCGCTGAACCAGCGAGGACAAGGTCGGCAAGGCGCGGCTGGCTGCGGCCGCCGTGCCGCTGCCTGCTGCATCAGCCGAGTAGGTGCCACGATCCCAGATCGTGTAGAAACGTTGCATCAGCCTGGTGTTGGGGAAGTCACCCGACACGATGGATTTGCCGGTCCCAAATCCCACCATCACCCCACCCATGCCAGGGAAGGTGGTGACCGGCGCGGTCGTGATGGGCAAGGGGGCACCCGACCCGTCTGAGCCAGACTTAGCCTGGAACATCGGCACGGGTGTGCCGCCCAGCTTGTAAGCCGAGCCCCAATCGTTGGGATCGGATGAGCTGATGTCGAACTTCCAGACCTGGCCTTTCAGGTCGGTCGCATACACCCAGTCGGCGGTGCCGTTGTTGTCGATGTCGACCCAGGTGGCCCCCATCAAACCGTTGCCGGTATCAGCGTTGGTGGGCAATTTGATGGCGCGATTGCCCTTCCAGGCTCCCACGTCGGGCCCCGACTCCAAACGACCCGAGACATCCAGGAAGTACAGATACGCACGCCCATTGGCCGAGCCATAGCCGTTGGGCACCATCATGGCAAAGCGGCCATTGTTGAGACGCACCACATTGGCAGGCTGACCCGATGCGCGATGGATGACCGGATCCATCAACACATAGCCCAAATCCGGGTCATCATCGGAGCTGAACATCCACTTGAAGATGCTGCCCGCGTTCGTTTCTGTGAGCGCGTTCGGATTGGTGACGTCCAAGGCGAATACCGCACGCCCGCCTCGCCCCAGGCTACTGAACAGATAGGTACGCCACGCACCCGCCCCCGAATCAGGAAGATGCACATCGGCAGTAACGGGGCTGCCATCCATGGTGGCCGTGATGCTTCGCGTCGAATCACGACTGGCTGCCCGCAACCCACCCATCAAAGGGCTAGGTAAGTAAGACAGAATCGGCACCCCGGTGGTCGCATTGAAAGCGTGAAGCATGGAGTCATCTGAGGCCACCCACAACACAGAGGGATAGCCGGCACTGCTACGAGACATCGCAAAAGACCGATATGACGCCCAGCTGGCGGGCAGGTCGACATCGGTTGTCCGCAACATCGCCCCACGCTGCAACCATGGCGCAGCATTGACGATCGGCCCCAGCACATTGGTCGGCTGCATTCGCAGATCGCCAGTCGCCATGCCCCCACGCGCGTAGGTCACCAGATCCTTCCAACTTCCCGCCCCGGCATCTGCATCCAGAGCGGTTCGCACGGACGCCAGTGTGCTGGGCGTGGCCGCATCCAGCGTGGCGATCTGGAAGGGCGTGCCCACCAGACCCACATTGGTGATGACCTCGCGTTTGTCATCCGGACGTGAGGCATTCGTCAGGGCCTCGCCTAACTCAAACTTGGGATCCTTCTTGAATTGCCCGCTGCCATCGAGCTCATAAGCCTTGACCGTGCCGGTATGGGCCTTGGCATCGAACTCGGCCACATACTTCAGCGTGGTGCTGATCAACTGGGCCGATGAAACCGCAGGCGTCGAGTTACCCGCTGCCAGCAACTTGTCGAGGGCCTTGCGCAAACCGTATTCGAGCTTGGCTGGATCGCGTGCCAGGAAATAGCCTTCGGCATCCGCTGAGGCGTTGGGCAACTTGGCAGTGGAGACGAGCGTGAACTTGTCTTCACCGGTCGTGAAGCTGCCATACTTGGCCGCATACCAAAGGGGATCGGCCAGAACCGACCCAGCGCGGTCTTTGTTGAACGTGAAGGTGCGAGTCGCTGCAGTGCCGATCGAATCAAACCCGATCGTGTCCGACCCGAAGGTGGTGGGCCAAGCCCAACCATCGTGGGTGGGAGTGGCGCTGATCGCGTTGGGCATGCCGGCGTCTTCGTAGCCACAGCGCAGGCCATAGTCGCGTTTGCTCAGCGTGGTGGTGCGCAAATCGCAGTCGCCAAACGAGATCCAGTGGCTGCCATGGGTGAGATAGCGGCCCGCACCATCTACCGCCCCAGTGATGCTGAACCCGTGGGAGCCCGGCAGGCCGCCATCGACGTTCAGGATATCGGTGGTGACCTTGAGCACTCCACCCTCGATCCGATAGGCGATGTAACCGACGATGTCCATGTCGTAATCGCCGCCAAACTGCGCGTCATTCCAGGTGACGACATACGAAGCACCGGTAGTCTTTCCGGCCGTGGTGATGGAGTTGATCAATTTGATAGTCAGCATCGCACCCGGCATCCAGGTGTCCGTTGGCGGACTCATCTTGCGCCCGATGTTCCAGATGCTCTCGGGCGTGATGTACACCTTGGCGCCCGTAGCCGGGTCAGTCACCTCGATGCGGGCCACCCCACCGCCCATCGCAGCGGCAAGCGTCTTCACACGCAGAGCGTAGCCAGGCAGATCGGATGGCGATGTCGCGATATCAATCTTCCTCACGGCATGGGTGTTGCCATAGAGCGCCGCACCTGCCGACAGATAGCTACCTTTGGTGGCTGGCGCTTCGGGGCAGATCCCAGACACTTCCCACAAGTGGGTCACCACCTTGCCCGTGCACTGCTCACCCCAGCCGCCATCAACTGCTGCCACCGATCGGGTGGTGCCGGTGATGCCTTCTTGATCCCCCACGCGATCGGTGAAGCTGGCCAAGGTTTCATCGACGCTTCGATTGGGCAACTTGTCAAACGCGCCCACATCGTCACGGTCATAGCTGAGCGCGCTGCTGGAGATGGCCAGCATGTCCATCGGCCGGCACAGGCTCTTGCCATACACCTGCCCGCGGGTCAGCCCGCCCGCACCCGGAACCTTGAGTGCGTCGTCCAATGGGTCCTGCCAATAGGGCGAAGGGAGCCCCAATGCGGGATCAATGGTGACCGGCGCTGGCCCGCTATAGCTGGTTTTGTTACCCTGATTGGCAAAGTAGGCGAGCGCCTCAATCAGCATTTCCCCCATTGGGTTGCCCCAGGATGGAAACTCTTTGTTGACCAGCGCCGACGGCATCACCCAGCTGTAAGAGGCGTCGGTTGTGTAATAAGGGGCCCCGGCGTTGTAAAGCCGGAAAGAATCAAATGATTTGATGATGCCGCCGCCGCAAGCGCCGCTGGTGCTGGTGTGACAGAAGGTGCCGTCTGCATTGACCTCGTCATTGAGGTTGGACACGTTCTTGCGCAACACCCCACCCGACAGGTTGTTGTCGTAGCTACCTGAGATCAAGCCAAACTCGGCCCGCGCTGACTCAGTGGCCGATGGGGCATAGCCGTAGTCGAGCAAAATGCCAGAGGGCTTCAGCGACGTGACCATCGCTCCAGAAGCATCCTTGTATTCAAAGCGTTTGCAGTTTTCTTTTCCGACCAGGGCCGTGCTGACGCAGGCTTGAACGCGAATCTGCAATCCGTCAGCGCCAATGCCGGCTGGTAAGTCATCTGCATCGGGATACGGGGCAATCAGTCCATGCGCTGGCATGCCATACAGGTCAGACCCCGGAATGGCCGCATCCCGCTGGAAGTATTTGACCAGCTTGGTTCCAAACCAGTAATCCGAATTGGCTGAGTCAGCAGTGTCCTTCACCGGGCGCCAGCGACACACCTTTTTGGCCGTGGTGGACCACAGCAAATAGTTGCCTTTGACCATGCGCAGGATAGGCACCCCGCTGGTGGCGTCGGCCGTGGTCGACATCGCGCAGGTGGTCAGCCCCACATAAGCGCCATCTTTTTGCAGATCACCAACATCAAACGGCGTGTACTTGGCAATGTCCGTGCCTCGGTAGTACTTGGCAAAGGCATGGGCATCGGTGCCCAGTTGAGCCAGTTGCAGCACGGTCGAGGTCGGGGTGTCTTCCTGACGGTAGCCGCCATAAAGCATCTTGCGCACCACGTCGATCCGCGTCATCGTGGCCCAGTTCAAAAAGTTGCCGCTCCAGCGCGCCATGCTACGCGTCTGGCACCAGGTCGATGCATCGCGAAACGCTTCGGGGATGAATTTGTTGCCATCGTGTCGATAGCACTTGCTGGGATCGAAGTAGCCGTAGTACTCGAAGTCTGGGCGGTAGGTGGGATCAATCCGACCGCTACCCTTGAGGTCTTCGTAATCGGTGTACATCGGCCCAAACAGGGTGTGATCGCGCGAGGCGGTCAGCATCATCATGGCGGGGAAATCACGCGCACTGATGTTGGGTGGGATGGCCTGAATCGGGGTGGCCGAATAAGGCGCCGTTTGTGCCCACACCGAGGTGGCCACCATCAGCAGCACCAGCAGGGGCGCAATCCAACGTTGAAATCGGTTCATGTTGCGGTCACTCAGTTTCAGGCGGAACGTAATAGCCCTGCACCACCGCCTGGGTGGCCATGGCATAGCCAAAGCCACGTGCGGTGATGCGGAATAGCGGACGTTCGTTGCGGGTGCCCATGTATTCGATGAGGTACTCAGGCTGTTGAGCCACTTCCGCAATCCGGGTTGACCCCGTGTAAGTGCCCAAAGGCACGCCGCCAGTGAACGTGCTGCATTGGTCGTTCACCGATTGCGGCTTGGTGGTCCAGCTGTTGTTCCAGCGCCCGCCTTTGTCATCAGCCCACCAGGGCTCCCCCGTAGGTGCCGCGCCGGGCGATGACGCCGCGGTGGCTTTGCTCAAGTCCAAGGCGGCATATTGTGCGTCGGTCATGCGGCAGATGCCACCCAGGCAGGAAGTGCCGTCCACCAACATGGCGATGTGGGCCGCGATCGGCCGCATCCCCGTTCGCTGACAAAATGCGCCCGCTGGTACTTTGCCTTCGGGCATCGCCAAATCCGCCTCAGCATCCCGAAGGGCGGCCTCGGCGGCCTGATGCGCCACTTGCGCATCCAGCACGTTGCGGGCCATGCGCTCGCCAAACACCGCCTGCCGGGCGCCGTACAAGCTGATGGCAGTCAAGGCCAGGAGGAACACGAGCACCACGATCAAGGCGATGCCGCGTTGGGTTGGGTGATGGGGATGTCGAATCATGTCATCCCTCACGACAAGCGGTTCTTGACCGCAAAGACCTGGATGAAACGTCGCCGCTGCACGCCGTCATCCCGCATGGTGTTGCCGTCGCAATCCAGCCGCGTTTCCGCCCCTGCTCCGCGGAAACGGGTGGCAGTCAAGGATCGCGCAACGAGACACACCTGCACCGACACCACACGCTGCCAGCCTTGGTAAGTCTGGTCATCGGCCGAGATGGGCCCGGCCGTCCCCGCCGCGGCTGCATCCACATACTGCGTCGCCCTGGCTGCACTGGCATCGCGCAAGCCATATTTGATGCGCAGTTGCTCGATGCCAGGCACCAGCGATTGGTATTTGGCGCTGCCATTGCCGACACAGCTCAGGCCGAACGTTGAAATCGTTCGACCGCCCTCAATGGCGTAATCGATCTTGCCGAGCGTATAGCGGTTCGAGACAAACAGAGGGTGAGCCGGAGGCAATTGCGGATTTTTGGCAGCTGCACCGACACGGTCGGCGGTGTTGACAGAGGCATCGCCATCCACGATGTGCCCCTGGCAATCGGCCCGCGCGCCCGCCGACAAGCTCAGGGCATCTTCGGTGAAGTAGTTCAACACAATCCCGTCGCCGGTTTTGTTGATGCCGTCTACAGCGGCACAGGCCCCAGACTTCACATTGAAGTAACCATTCGTGCACCCGAACACGCCGGCATCAAAGGCCGACACAGCCGGGACTGGATTGGTGTATTGCCCACGTGTCACCGACAGCGTGGTCCCCGGCTCCTGCATGTGGGCGGGGTAATAACCGGCATTGCCGATTTCCTTGCCCAGCAGCTCCAGCGCCAACTGCCCGTTTTCAAACAAGGCGGCTCGCTCTTCCATCGCCTTCTCGGTGCTGCGACCATTGAGGTAGAGGTACGCCGCCACCAAGACCACCACCAGGTTGAGGGCCACGGCCACCATCAATTCGATCAGGGTCAGGCCTCGCTGCGAGGCCAGATGGCTCACGGATGACCTCGTGCTCATGGCACCACCTGAAAGTTGGCGCACCGCACGCCCACGGGCAGATCGGCCGGGCAGCAACGCCGCGCATCCACGGGCGACATGCCGCCTGCACACACGGGCGATTTGTCGGTGAAATCGTTGTCCTGCCACATGATGGTGAGGTTCAGGCCGTCGTGGATGTCGCCCGTGACCTGCACCGAGCCGCGGGGCAATTCGTCGCGAACCCGCTGACGCCACAACGCCATGTCCCAGGCGGCCAGGGTCGCCGCGTCGGTGCAGACCGTCGTGGCGCAATCGGTGCCAGCGGCGGCTGGGGGATCCGATTGATCCGCCCATGCATCCGTGATGAGGTAAGGCGACGTTCCACTGATAGCAGAGCCACCCGGTGCGGCTTGCAAATTGGCTCGCACGCGCTCAGCGTAATCGCTCACCAGCATCGACAACACGGCGCGATTAGAGCTGCCCAGTTGGTATTTGACCGTGTAGGACTGCAGCCCAGCCAAGCTGATCATGGCCAGACCCAAAATCAGGATGGACACCAACACTTCGATCAAGGTGACCCCTGACTGGCGCAAACGCCCCTTGTCAGTCATCACCGCCTCCGGGGTTGGCGGCCACGTTCATGACTCGGCCCACGGTGTTGTACGTGATCTTGCGATTCACGGATCCATCCGCGAATCGATCGTCTGTCAAAGCGAGGGATCCCCCGATAGGATCAGTCGTAACGCCACGGGAGGTGTAGACGATCACGTCACTGTTATCGTCCGATCCGGTGTTGTTCAGATGAACGTGCGCAGGCAAAGCCTGCTGAGCGCGCAGAATCTGGCCCGCGGCCGGATCAGTTGAGCTGGCGCTTGAATCGCATCCTGGGTTCAGATACACCAACCAGCCTGCGTCCCACGAACCGGCCTCGCCAGCGCACTGGGCCGCACCTGAGGCCGCCCGCCGACAAACCGACACGCAAGTGTTGCGAGAAACGGCCTCCATGCGGGCCAACTGCAAGGCGTCGGTCAACTCGTTCGCTGCTGCACTCATCTGACTGCGCGCCAGAAATCCGGTCAAAACCGGTGCCGCCATCGTGATCAGCACCACCGCGATGGCGAGCGTGACCATCAGCTCCACCAAAGTGAAGCCGTTCATGCGTGAATTATTTACACCCTTGTTCATGGGTGCTGAATGTAGCGACAAAGGCCGGTTTTGGCATCACCGCCCTTCAGGGGGGCAGACCGTTTGTCGGCATGCATTGACCGTTCGTCAAACGCCCGGCAGGTCTGAGCCCCGGCAAAACCCTAGGTCAACCTCGGCCGGTCGACTTTTTCCCGGTTTCTTTGATCGCCGCAACGAACTCGCTGACGTCGTCAAAACTGCGGTAGACCGAGGCGAAGCGGACGTACGCCACCTTGTCGAGCTTGCGCAACTCTTGCATGACCCATTCGCCCAATTGCGTAGATGAGACCTCTTTTTCGCCACACTGGCGCAATCGGGCTTCGATGCTTTCAATCGCCCCTTCCAAGGCCTCGGCCCCGACGGGCCGTTTGCGCAAGGCAATCAGCAGGGAGCTTTTGAGCTTGGCCCGGTCGTAATCGGTGCGCCGCCCGTCCCGCTTGACGATCACCGGCAGTTCGATTTCCGCCCGCTCGTAGGTGGTGAATCGCTTGTCGCAGGACTGGCAACGCCGGCGCCGGCGCGTCGAATCGCCTTCGTCGGAATCGCGTGTTTCAACAACCTGGGTGTCGTGGTGTCCGCAAAATGGGCAACGCATGTGGTCTACGAGCTGGCACAGAACAAAAAACCCGGCACGTGGCCGGGCTTGCTAGGAGTCTATCAACGATAGACAGGGAACTGACGGGTCAGTTCAGCCACTTGCTCGCGCACCCGGGCAATGGTGGCCTCGTCATGGGGATTGTCAAGCACGTCAGCGATGAGATTGCCGACCTGGATGGCCTGCTCTTCCTTGAAGCCGCGTGTGGTCATGGCAGGAGAACCCAGACGGATGCCCGACGTGATCATGGGCTTTTGCGGATCGTTCGGGATACCGTTCTTGTTGCAGGTGATGTGTGCCTGCCCCAGGATGGCTTCGGCTTCCTTGCCGGTCAGGTTCTTGGGACGCAGGTCCACCAGCATCACGTGGCTTTCAGTACGACCAGACACGATGCGCAGGCCGCGCTTGGTCAGGGTGTCAGCCAGCGCAGCAGCGTTCTTCACCACCTGCTGTTGGTAAGCCTTGAACTCGGGCGATGCAGCTTCCTTGAAAGCCACGGCCTTGCCCGCGATCACGTGCATCAGGGGGCCGCCCTGGATGCCGGGGAAGATGGCCGAGTTGATTTTCTTGGCGATCTCTTCCGAGCGCATCAGGATGATGCCGCCACGGGGGCCACGCAGGCTCTTGTGAGTGGTCGAGGTGACCACGTCAGCGTGAGGCACGGGGTTGGGGTACACGCCCGCAGCGATCAGACCGGCGTAGTGAGCCATGTCGACCATGAAGTACGCGCCCACTTCCTTGGCGATCTTGGCAAAACGCTCGAAGTCGATGCGCAGGGCAAAAGCCGAGGCACCGGCGATGATCAGCTTGGGCTTGTGCTCGCGAGCCAGGGCTTCCATCTGGTCGTAGTCGATGTCTTCCTGGGCGTTCAAGCCGTAAGAGACCACCTTGAACCACTTGCCCGACATGTTCAGGGACATGCCGTGGGTCAAGTGACCGCCTTCGGCCAGACTCAAGCCCATGATGGTGTCGCCCGGTTGCAGCAGACCGAAGAACACGGCCTGGTTGGCTTGCGAGCCGGAGTTGGCTTGCACGTTAGCGAATTCGGCACCGAACAGGGCCTTCAGGCGGTCGATGGCCAGTTGCTCGACCACGTCCACGTTTTCGCAACCGCCGTAGTAACGCTTGCCGGGATAGCCTTCGGCGTACTTGTTGGTCAGTTGGGAACCTTGCGCCTCCATCACGGCGGGCGAGGTGTAGTTTTCAGAAGCGATCAGCTCGATGTGATCTTCCTGGCGCTTGTTTTCAGCTTGAATCGCGGCCCACAGGTCGGGATCAACATTGGCCAGGGTGTGTGTTGCACGGTCAAACATGACTTGGCAGTCCTCTTCATGGTTGAAGACCCACAGGAGCACCATGCTCCATGAGGGCTGCCCAGGCGAACGGCTGACACAGCCCTGCGGGCGTCAGACAGATCGCCCTGGGGCTGGCCGCGCTTCCCGGTGGTTCACCACCTCAGGCCTGGATCAGGCCATGTATCGCCAGTTGCGCGGCAAGTTGGGGATTGTACGGGAGTCCGGGCTCAGGGCGCCAGTGCCAATTGCTCGGGGCGGCGCGCAACCGGCGCCGTCTCGCTGGCTGCCGGCGCTGGAATGGCCGCCGGAGCTGCATGGTCGCTGCTGGCTGGCGAAATCGGCGCCGTGGTCTGCACCACGGTCGCGGCTGGCAGTGACACGTTCACGGGCACCTTGCGGCCCGCTGCCACTTGACGCAGATTGTCGAACTCGGCCATGACCTTGGTTGCATAGCCGCCGTCATCAGCCAAATTGGCGGCCCCGACGTAGTACTTGAGGCCACTTTGCAAACTGCCTGCGCGCCGGATGCAATCCTTCAGCACTTGCACGCCCACGCGCAAATTGGTCACCGGATCAAAAGCCGCATGCTGGCCTCCAAAGATCTGGTACTTGTCCTGGTGGATCCGCGTCATCACCTGCATCAGGCCTTGCGCGCCCACGTGGCTTTGCGCAAACGGATTGAAACCCGATTCGATGGCCATCACGGCCAAAACCAGATTGGGATCCAGATTGGCTTTTTGGCCGGCCGCCCAGGCTTCCTGAACCAGGCGGCTGATGGGCTCCGGTGCCACGTTGTAGCGACGCGAAATCCAAAAAGCCACCAAGGCTTGTTGACGGTTCAACTCAGTCGGGTCGGCCGCCGTGGCCCGGTTGATGGCTTCCGGTTCGGCCATGGCGAGCAACACATCCCGGTCCGCATCATCTGCAGACAAGGATTGACGTTCATTGACTCGCTCGTTCAACCAAGTCAAGGCACGAGATTCAAGGTCATGACGCCCATTCGGCGACCCAACCAAAAAGACCGCCCCCAACACAGCCAGCAACCCCACCATGGCCAACGTGTTGTGGCTCACCAAACGAACACCCGACCAGACATCGGTCAGAAACTGCTGAATACGGCCAGCGACGGTCTTGAAGGCCTGACTCCCCACAAAAGAGGACTCCGGCAACGACTCGTCGGACCATGCACGATCAAACGCTGTCATGTTTCTCCTTTCCTCACCGCCGGATCTGCACGGTCATTGGCCGAGGCCGAACAACCGCACAGCTCATGGCTGTGATAATGGCCCTGACAGGCTGGTGACACGGGCTGTGCTGGCCGGTGCGTCACCCGGATCAGCCTCACGAAAGTGAGACCGACCTTGCCAAGGCTGGCAGCGTTGCACCCCAAATGGGGCACAAGGGAAAACCCGAATCAAGTTCCTTCGGGATCGACGGAAGCGGATTCTAGGCACCCGCAAAATAACCAGTCAAGGATAACGATTGCAGTTTTTACTACTTTTGGATATGAAATATCGTGATCTGAGGGACTTCATCGCCGGACTGGAAAAGGCTGGCGAGTTGATTCACGTACGAGAACCCGTCTCAGTTCGCCTGGAAATGACGGCTTTGAGCGATCGCATCCTCCGTTCGGGGGGGCCCGCCTTGCTGTTTCGAAATCCAAAAGGGGACACAAGGAATTACACAACCCCGGTTCTGGCCAATCTGTTCGGCACCCCCAAGCGGGTGGCGATGGGCATGGGCGCCTCTGACGTCAGCGAGCTGCGCGACATCGGGCGCGTGCTGGCCAGCCTGAAAGAACCCGAGCCGCCTAAGGGCATCAAGGATGCGGGCAAGCTGTTGCACATGGCCAAGGCCTTGTGGGACATGAAACCTGCCACCTTGCGTCACGGACCTTGTCAGGAGGTTGAACGCGAGGGCACCGAGGTTGATCTCAACGACCTGCCCATTCAGTGGTGCTGGCCCGATGATGCTGCGCCCCTGCTCACGTGGGGCCTGGTGGTGACGCGCGGGCCCCAAGGCATCCCCAACCCGAGGCGCCGTCAAAACCTGGGCATCTACCGCCAACAGCTCATCGGTCGAAACCTGCTGATCATGCGGTGGCTGGCACACCGTGGCGGGGCGCTCGACTTCCGCGAGTTCACGCTGGCCAACCCTGGCAAGCCCTTCCCTATTGTGGTTGCCTTGGGTGCCGATCCGGCCACCATCCTGGGCGCGGTCACGCCGGTGCCCGATACCTTGGGCGAATACCAGTTTGCTGGTCTGCTGCGTGGCAGTCGCACCGAAGTGGTCAACACCCAGGTCGGCGAAAAAACGGCTGACGGCGATCACTGGCTTCAAGTGCCTGCCAGCGCCGAATATGTCTTAGAGGGGCACATCCCGCCTGCGCCCCCAGGGTTTCAGGGCGTCAGCGAACGCGGCGTGCCACTCATGGAGCGTGGCGGCTATCTGCACGCGCTGGAGGGCCCTTTTGGCGACCACACGGGTTATTACAACGAGCAAGACTGGTTCCCGGTCTTTCAAGTTCAGCGCATCACCCATCGAAAGAACCCGATTTACCACTCCACCTACACCGGCAAGCCGCCGGACGAGCCCGCGGTGCTGGGGGTGGCGCTCAACGAAGTCTTCGTCCCCATTCTGCAAAAGCAGTTTCCCGAAATCGTCGACTTCTATTTGCCGCCAGAGGGGTGCAGCTATCGCATGGCCATCGTGTCCATGAAGAAAGCCTACCCCGGCCACGCCAAGCGGCTGATGTTTGGCGTGTGGAGCTTCCTGCGCCAATTCATGTACACCAAGTTCATCGTAATCGTGGACGACGACGTCGACACCCGCAACTGGCAGGAGGTGATTTGGGCCATCACCACCCGCATGGACCCGGTTCGGGACACCACTTTGGTGGACAACACCCCGATTGACTACCTGGATTTCGCCTCCCCCATCAGCGGCCTGGGCGGCAAGATGGGGTTGGATGCGACCAACAAATGGCCGGGCGAAACCAGCCGCGAATGGGGCCGCACCATCACCATGCCAGCAGATGTGACGGAGCGGGTGGAGAGCCTGCTGCAAAAGATCTTGCCGGATCCTAAAAACTGAATTAATCTTCATGCGCCAACCGTCAGTTGGCGCAAACTGAGGTGCAGTCACTGCACCTTGGGAAGTGGCAAACCAACTTTTGCCCTTTCCTCGGACGGCCCGCGCGCCGCTCCAACCCCCGGCTTTGTCCGGGGGTTTCTCTTTTGGGGACCTGACTCACTCAAGACTTGTGCAACGTGCGCCGAAAAAGCACGAATGCCAGAAACCACCACGCCCCCCACAGAAGCGCCCGCCCCTGCGCCCAGCCCCTGGCTGTTTGGCGACTCCAAGGGCCAGCGATATGCCACCAAACGGCTCATGCTGACCTGGCCGTGCTACGCCTTCGCAGACCTGATCCTGTGTCTGGCGGCCGTTTTGGGTTACCTCGAACCCTGGAAAGCCGGGATCCAAGTGGCTTACCACATGGTCGGACTGACCGTGTTTTTCATGCTCTTGCGCACGGGCCGATATGAAGATCGCCCCGAGCCTACCTTGGCTTACCCACAGGTTCTGTTCGGATGCAGCGCCGTGATCCTGAGCTACGCCCTGGACCATGCGGCCAGCGCCTCGGCCCTGCAGATGCTGCCTTTGATCCTGGTGTTCGACCTGCAACGCCTGACGATGCGGCAACTTGTGACGGCCATGGTCGGCACCCCTGCCGTGCTGTGTGCAATTCTGGGCGTCACTTGGCTGGTGGCCCCGGAGTCGATCCAAGGGCGTCGTGAACTGCTGGATCTGCTGGCGGCCAGTATCTTGCTGCCTGCCCTGGGCATCATCGCCAAAGATGTCAGGGATCTGCGCCAACGACAACTGGACCAACGCATCGAACTGCAACGCACACTCAAGCAGTTGCAGGATCTGTCTATCCACGACAGCCTGACGACGTTGTACAACCGCCAGCACATGCTGGGCTTGCTGGACAACGAAATCAAACGGCAGAAGCGCAACGGCCGCCCCTTCAGCCTGGCGATCCTCGACATTGACCAATTCAAGCAGGTGAATGATCGTTTCGGGCACGCGGTGGGAGACAAAGTACTGACCGCCTTCGCCCAATTGGCCAATCAGACCATTGGCGCAGCCGACACCCTGGCACGTTGGGGCGGCGAGGAATTCCTGTTGCTGATGCCCGAGCACAGCCCTCAGGAGGCCTTGCACACGCTGGAGGCCCTGCGCGACGCTGTCTCGAGGCATGACTGGGGCCAAATCCGTGAGGGCCTGGCCGTCTCCTTCTCGGCCGGCATCACCCAGCAGCGGGCCAAGGATGAACTGAAGGACGCGCTTGAGCGCGCGGACCGCGGCTTGCGACTGGCCAATCAACAAGGCAAGGCACAACTGGTCATCGTGGAGGCCGGTCAATGACCGCACGCTTACGCAGCGACAAGCTGGCGGACTGGATACTGGGCACTGATCCGCGCATGCGCGGTCGCACTCGGTTGTGCCTGCTCGTCTCGGCGCTGTATTTGGTGTGGATCTGCGTGATTTCGCTGGGCATCCAGGCCGGCCTGTTCATCTCACTGCATGCCGCACAGTGGGCCATTGCGCTCAACGTCGTGGCGATGCTGGTCGGCTATCCCATCGTCCGCAGCGGCAAGTCCATGCACTGGGCCGACCCGGCCTTGGTGTTGCCGCAAATGCTTGGCGCCCAGGCACTGGCCTGCTTTGCCTACGCCACCGCCCCTGACGCCCGCGGCGCCTTGATGCAATGGATGTGCTTCATCCAAGTCTTTGGCTTGTTCAGCCTGAGTCCACGCGAAGTCCGCATCTCAGGTTCTGGTGCGATCCTGGTCCTGGTCGTGATGTTGCTGATCGCCGCCACCCTGGGTCTGCCGGATTTCAACCCGGGCGAACAAACACTCAGGGTGATCCTGCAAAGCTTCGTGATGGCCATCTTGTGCTGGGTGTCGTATCACTACAGCCTGATGCGGGGCCGCGTGCGACTGCAAAAACTGGAGCTGACCGATGCGGTCAAAGCGGTCCAGGACATCATCGAACACGATGCCTTGACCGGTTTGTACAACCGGCGCCACATGCAGATCCTGCTGCAAGCGGAAATGGATCGCAGCCAACGCTCGAAACATCGCTTCTGCGTCGCCTTGGTCGACCTGGATCACTTCAAGTTCATCAACGAGACCTATGGTCCACACGTCGGTGACGAGGTACTACGCAACTTCGCGCGTCACGTGAGACTGATCCTGCGTGAGACCGACATCATTGCGCGCTGGGGCGGTGAGGAATTTCTGCTCATCATGCCCGACACGAACCCATCCGAACGCGCCAAGGTGGGCCTGGAGCGACTGCGCCGCTCCCTGATGCTCCAGACGATGTCGATGAAAGCCCCCGATCTGCGGGCCACTTTCTCGGCTGGCATTGCCATCTACCATGAAGGTGAGACCATGGACCAGGTGCTCGACCGAGCTGATTGTGCACTGTACCAGGCCAAGGATCAGGGGCGCAGCCGAACCGTGTTGTCGGCAGACGATGTGGCTCTGCTCCAATCCGAGTCAGAGACCAGCGGCCAGGCCTAGCACCTCATGGCAGGCTTGGCGCACATGCTCCAGGCCTTCGGTGGACGGCAGCC
The DNA here is from genome assembly GCA_028864885.1 of Burkholderiales bacterium. GTDB lineage: Bacteria > Pseudomonadota > Gammaproteobacteria > Burkholderiales > Burkholderiaceae_C > Aquabacterium. The sequence continues at coordinate 34,984 of JAGWLR010000023.1, forward strand.
AATCGAGCCCGCTGCGTTCACCGGCATTCCAAAAACCCATCGGGGCCGAGATGATGCGAACGGCGGGCCAATCGGCATGCTCAACCGATGCGCGATCACTGGCCCGCACAAAGGCCCGGCGCGCCCTGGGCATGTGATACGCCTCGGTGACCAAGACGATCTCTGACACGCCTTCCTGCGCCAACATGGCCATGGTCATGGTGGCGTTGCTTCGGGTGTCTGACGATTGAGACTCAGTCCATCGCAAAGGCCAGCCAAAATGTTGCTGTGCCACCCGCGCCGCCACTTCGGCTTCGCTGGTTTCACCTGCCTCGCGTTGTTGAGCCCATCCCACGCCGCCGCTGAACGCCACAGGCACTCCGGTCTGTCGGCTCAGCCAGATGCCATAACGCAGGCGCTCGGCAGAAGCAGGGGAAAGATCAGACACGCCATACTCGCGCGCCAAGGCCTCACGCCCCGCCCCGAGCACCACGATCGCCACCTGCGGAGGCGTAGACCGGCCCGGGCGAAGCGCCTTCAGGCGTAGCATCTCGGCCCCGTCGAGCGCGACAGGCGGCTTTAAGACCGCGTTTTGCAACCACAGGGCCGTCACGTTGCACCCTGAAAACCAGATCATGAGCACGCCCAGCATCAGGACGAGATAGCCCCACCCTCGCTTGGGCTGGATCAAACGAGCCCCGACGAGAATCAAAACCAAGCCCGGCACTGGGGGCAAGACCAACGCCGAAATCACAGGTTTCCAGGCCCCCCAATCCATGCCGACTCCGATCAAAAGAAGGCCTGCAAGCCGGTCTGTGCGCGCCCCAGGATCAAGGCGTGCACATCGTGTGTGCCTTCATAGGTGTTGACCGTCTCCAAGTTCACCATGTGGCGCATCACGTGGTATTCGTCATGGATGCCATTGCCACCGTGCATGTCTCGTGCCATGCGAGCCACGTCAAGCGCCTTGCCGCAGTTGTTGCGTTTGATGAGGCTGATCATCTCGGGAGCCGCTGTGCCTGCGTCGAGCAACCGCCCCACCTGCAAGGCCGCCTGCAAGCCCAAGGCGATCTCGGTTTGCATATCGGCCAGCTTGCGTTGCACCAGTTGGGTCTGCGCCAAGGGGCGACCAAACTGATTGCGCTCCAGGGTATATCGCCGAGCTTGATGCCAGCAAGCCTCTGCGGCACCCATGGCGCCCCAGGCAATACCATAGCGGGCCTTGTTGAGGCAACCAAATGGGCCCTTGAGGCCTTTGACGTGCGGCAGCAGGTGATCTTGTGGCACAAACACCTGATCCATCACGATCTCGCCAGTGATCGAGGCCCGCAAACTCAACTTGCCTTCGATCTTGGGCGTGCTCAACCCCTTCATGCCCCGCTCGAGGATGAAGCCTCGAATATCACCATCGAGCTTGGCCCAGACCACCATGACGTCAGCAATCGGTGCATTGGTGATCCACATTTTGCTGCCTTGCAATAAGTAGCCCCCCTCGACGGCCACGGCGCGTGTGGCCATCCCGCCAGGGTCGGATCCGAAATCCGGTTCAGTCAGCCCAAAGCAACCCACCCACTCGCCCGCAGCCAGCTTGGGCAAATACCGAGCCTTTTGCTCGGCCGAGCCATAGGCATCGATTGGGTACATCACCAGCGAACTCTGCACACTCATCGCACTGCGATAGCCGGAATCCACCCGTTCCACTTCACGCGCGAGCAAGCCATAACCGACATGGCTCAGCCCCGGACAACCGTGTCCCTCAATCGTGGCGCCGAGAAAGCCCATCTCGCCCATTTCCATCATGATGTCGCGGTCAAAGCGTTCTTCACGATAGGCTGTCAAGATGCGTGGCTGAAGTTTGCTCTGGCAGTATTCATGCGCCGCCTCACGGATGGCGCGCTCTTCTGCCGACAACTGGCCGTCGAGCCGCAAGGGGTCTGCCCAGTCAAACGATTCTTTGTTCATGCCTGCCACTCACTTTCAATTCAACACCATGGAATCCTCAGTTGCCCCACCATCCGCGCCCCTCGAAGAAGCCACGTTTGGAGCCGGTTGTTTCTGGTGCCACCAATCCTTCTTTTACTTTTTATACTTAAAAATCAACAATTTAAGTTTTTGACAGAAGGCTTTTGCCAAATTTTTGTCAAATTTTGAACCTGTTCTAGCTCACTCACGATTAGGAAGAGCGGCAACCTCCCGCACCAGACGGCGGACCCCTTGATCAAAACGAAACGATACCGTATAGTCTCGCTATAACGAGACTTTGGGGTTTCGCTTTGTTTAACTTGGAGGGTGTTGGCAATGGTCAGAGTGAAGACCGCTGCACGTCGTGAAGCTATCTTGGCAGCAACCAAGCAAGTCTTTCAGGACATGGGGTATGACAGGGCTTCTATGGACGAGGTAGCCGCTCGCTTTGGTGGCTCTAAGGCGACTGTTTACCGCTATTTCGGCAGCAAGGAAGCACTGTTCAAAGAGCTAATCAGCCGAACCGCTAATGAAATGGGCGGCGGTATGGATTTGCTTCTCAAGAGCATGGGCATAAAGGCTCAGGAAGGGCAGCTTCCCGACCATGCCATGCAAATTCTTTCACTGCTTGACCCTAACCGCGACGTTGAAAGCACACTGCGAATCTTGGGCCGTGAAGCCTTGAAGAAGGGGCACACACCGGAGCAATTCGCAGGAGCACGAATGTTGGTTGCAGCAGCAACCGATCCAGAGGTGGGCCGAATCTTCTATGAGCAAGGTATTGGCCGAGCGGTCAAGTTCCTTGAGCATTATTTTGAGAAAGTCATAGAAGCTGGACAAATTCGCCCAGCCGATCCGGTCATTGTTGCTCGCCACTTCCATGCATTGCTTGACTCCGAGGTGTTTTACCTTGGGTTATTCAATATCAAGACCACTCTTTCAGACTCCTACATTGAAGAAGTTGTAGATAGAGCGGTGGATATTTTTCTCAGAGCATATAAAAACCCTTCTTCCTAATCCACTCAATAGACCGTGGCCTGTTCTCCCATCATCTGAAAGAAAGCAATTATGAAAATTTCATTCTCCAAAACTGCGGGCATGGCAATTGGCATGAGCATTATTTGCTCTTCCGTATTCGCTCAAAGCAATTCTAGTGAATCGCAATGGTCGCTAGGTGGTGGATTAATAACCAAACAGAAAGTCTATCGCGGGATTGACCGTGATAATTTCGTCTTGCCTCTTTTGAGTTATGAAAATAAATGGGTCAGTATCGGAGTCCCAAAGGCTGACTTGAAGCTTTATGAGCCCAACGATTCATTGTCCTTCCGTCTCCGTGCTCGTTATGATGGTGACGGCTACGACCCGGAGGATTCGGCCTTTCTGTCTGGTATGGAAAAACGCAAGAGCAGTGTTTGGGTAGGCGGTGCTTTCATTTGGAAAAACGATTTTGCTAATGTCTCGGCTGAATTGCTCCACGACGCACTAGGTAACAGCAAGGGAACAAGGGCCAGCCTTCAGGTTGATCGCCGTTTTGGTTTTGGCAAACTCGGACTTACACCCCGTATTGGTGTTGAATGGTATGACCGCAAGTTTGTGGACTACTACTATGGTGTCCGCACTTCGGAGGCGACTGCTGGCCGAAGTGCCTATCAAGGTGATTCCACGACAGCACTGGATATTGGCTTGCGGTTAGATTACAGCCCTGCCCGACAGCACACCCTATTTCTGGATGTTGGAGCCAAGAGGTTCGGTAGTGCTATCAAGGATAGTCCGATTGTGGAGAAAGCTACTCAAACCACAGTGGGGATCGGCTATCTGTATCGGTTTTGAGCGACACCCATGCAAAAAAGAGAAAGCCAGTCATGTGACTGGCTTTTTTCTTCCCAAAAGATAAGCACCGACTAAGGGGCTTTACTTTTTCGGTTTTTCTGCTTGAATATGAATTGACAAAATTAATTACAAGGAGAAGAACCTATGTCATATAAGATAGAAAAAAATCACCCCCCTGTCAATAGCACAGACAAAGAACTTGATTATTTCTCACTCAATAAACGAGTATTCAAAGAGCTACGAAGCAAAGGCACTCTGCTAAACATTATGTTGGAGTTTGCCTGCAAATGCACCTATAAAAATGGTCTTGTAGGTATCCATAGCGAAATCACGAAATACAGTCTTGCAAAAGATTTAGGTATTGATAAAAACAATCTGAACAAATACCTTAAGCAGCTTGAAGAAATGGGTTTCATTAAGGTGTTCAATGTGAACCCCTTTATTCTGCAAGTTTTGGAGGTGCCACAGGCTCCACACTTCAGCGACATTAAATCAGTTCTATTGTCTGCACTCGTGGAACCACAGCTTTATAACTTCCATAGAAATCTCAAGCGAAAGGCTGCATTCTTCCAAGCCTTCAAGAAATACGACGACCAAATCAAGCAGGAAAGAATGAAAAGGGCAGAGGTAAAAATCAAGACAGAGGAACCAGATAAGGACAATCCATTCAATGACTCTTTTTATAGCCAAAATGAGCAATCCAACGACACCCAAGGCAAAGAGCCATTGAATGAACAACCCATTCAAAAACCACCACTAGAGCACACATTAGACGAACTCAATCAAGAACTTGGCTACTCACAATGAAGAACCGCGAAAGGGGTTTTTTAATACCCTAATAGAAAGAATCATTCACAAGTCAAGAGATAAAAATTCCTTACCCCCATTCTCTACCCCCATAGAAGCATTGATTTACAAGGCTTCAGGTCACTGCCTTACCCCTATGCCTTACCCCCATTGAAAAAAGCCTTACCCCCATAGGAACATTGAAAAATCAATAGTTCACAATATGAGCTTACCCCTATTTTTGGTATGTTTGATAAAGAATGTCTGACATTCCGCGGGATATATAAAGCATTGCTACATACATAGAATATTAATCATTGATTATCAGAGAATGGATAAACACCACTAAAAAGAAGAATAGAAATAATTTCCCCGCACGGAAAATTTCACCAAAACGAGCTTACCTCTGCACTACCGTGATCAGATTTTGTCCCAAGGCATTTCTTCCCTTGGTGCTTGCCTTTGGAATTCTTCCATCATTTTGGCTAAATCCTGATCGGCTACCGCTGCATTGACTTCCTGAGCTGTGGCGGTAGGCAACTGCTTATTGTCTAAATTCTTCAAGAACCCGCCGACGATTTTTCTAAGCAACCAGGCAAGACTTTGTTCGTTTTGGCTGGCAATGCCTTTTAATCTCTCCAAATCTTGATCGTCAAAAAACACATTTGTTCTATTCTTCATTCTTTCTCCTGTCTATGAACACTTGTATTCACGATACAAAGCGAAGAACAAAAAACAAGCAGCCTTTGCTATCGAACTCGACACAGATATTCAAAAATAACACCTGTATTCATGACACCACAAGTATTCAATCAGAACACAAGTATTCACATTGAACACCTGCATTCAAAACACCTTGAACATCTGTATTCAATCGCCTGTTTTTGACCTTGAACACAAGTATTCAAAACCATTTCTTGAGTGAATACATATATTCATTGCTTAAAACCGTGGACTTTCTCTTTTCTTTTGCTAGGATAAATTGGTAGAAAGCAAGGCCCTTCTTTCAGCAATCTAAATCGAAATTTAGATTGTGAAAGAACCCTTGTTAGGGCTTTGCCCTAAGACCCTAAAAAAGAATAACAAGAAAATAGGAGAAAAGAGCCATGCAAAAAGAGCTTAAACAAAAAACAGGTCGCACCAATGACGACCACCAGTTCAAAAGAACAATCAACTTCAACCTAAGACTTTCACCCGTTGAGTATGAAAGCATTGTTCAGCAATGGGAAAAATCCGCCTACAACTCAATGTCTCGTTATGCTCGTGCTTGTGTCTTTGGCGAAGAAGACAAGATAGAGATTCACCTAGAGCAGAAGCAAAAAGAGAAATTAAACCGCCTGAAAATTTTTGTTGAGATTAACCGCATAGGTCACAACCTTAATCAGCTTACCAAGCAGATCAATTTTCAATATGCTTTCAAAGCTAAGGACTTGATCGAGGAACTGGCCCATATCAAAGCAGAGCTAGAAAAAATTGTAGGAGTTATCTAAATGATTAACCTACAAATGCCACAAGGCAAAAACAATGCGAAGAAAGCCGCCGCCTATCTGCTATCCGATACCGACCACACAGGAAAGACAAGAGCCGTAAAGCCTGAAATCCTGGACGGCGACCCTCACCTAGTCGCAGAGATTTCCAACAACACCACAAGAGCAAAAAAGTATGTTTGTGGCTGTTTGTCTTTTCGTGATAACGAACACCCAACACCAGCACAGCAGAAAGCCGTAATGGACGAGTTTGAACAAACCTTTCTGCCTGGACTTGAGAGGAACAAGAACTATGCAATTGCTTGGGTTGCCCATAAAGACAAAGGTAATCTTGAGTTGAACTACTTTCTTGCCATGACTGAATTAACCACAGGAAAGCAGCTCAATGCCTTTCCCCCTGACAGTATTTATTATGACTTGAATGATGCATGGGTTCAGAACATGAACGACAAGCTAGGCTATCAGCAAGTCACAAAAGACCCCTTGACGATTTATCGCTCAAAGTTTGAAACCAAGATACTGCCATTGAAAGAGCTAGGCTCTGAAATCTGCAAGCAGGCAACAACTCATAAGCAAATCAGGGACGACCTAGAGGCAGTTTTCAAAGAAGCTATCGTTAATGGTCAAATCACAAACAAAGAACAAATCATTGACGAATTGAAGAAGTTAGGTTCAATCACAAGAACCGGTCAAAATTATGTTTCGTTCATTCCAACCGGTGAAGCTAAGGCTATCCGTTTAAAAGGCTCAATGTTCAAACAGGATAGCGATTACAAGCAGCTTGTTAATGAATTCAAAAGCATAGGCACAAAGAAGCAGCTATCGCCTGATCAAGCCAAGAAGAACGAAGCCACCATAGAAAGGTTGAAGAAAGTTCGTGGCGATTTTTTCAAATCACTGTATGAACCAAAGCAAAAACAGGTTCGCCGTTTTGGTCCAAAAAAAGCACAGCCAAAAATCAAGATCAATGTTGAGCAGCCAAGGCAAGAGCCATTGAAAGAGCCAGCCATTAAAGGCACCGGTCAGCAGAGCAAACCTAAGCAGCAGAACGAAGAACAACCTAAGCAGCTTGAGCAGCAGGTTTTAAGCAAAGCACCAGCAGCACAAGACAAAAAGGCAGACAGTGGTAAAAACTCCAATCCTGTTATCTCTGCATTTTCTAAAATCGCCACAGGGGTTAAGGCGGATTTCTTCATAATCAAAATCAACCACTTGTTAAGTGCTCAAAATGCTTTACTGTTAAAAATAGGCTCATTGAATATGTTTAAGGA
>JAGWLR010000114.1 GCA_028864885.1 Burkholderiales bacterium
GGTCTGAAGCCTCTGGCCAAGTTCGTGGCGTTCGCCGTCAAGGGCGTGCCTCCCGAAATCATGGGCATTGGCCCCATCGAAGCCATTCCAAAGGCTTTGGAATACGCCGGCCTGAAGGCTTCTGACATGGACTGGGTTGAGCTGAACGAAGCGTTCGCCGCTCAATCGCTGGCCGTGTTGAAGGACCTGGACAGCAAGGGCTACGTGCTGGACCGCGCCAAGGTCAACCCCATGGGCGGCGCGATCGCTCTGGGTCACCCCCTGGGCGCCACCGGTGCCATCCGTGCCGCTACCGTGGTTCACGGTCTGCGTCGCACAGGCGGCAAGTACGGCATGGTCACCATGTGTATCGGTTCCGGCCAAGGCGCTGCTGGCATTTTCGAGCGCGTCGACAGCCTGTAAGCCACGGGAATCGTTGAACCTGGTGTTTGACGATCAGCCCCAAGCCCGCACAAGCCCGCCTTGTGCGGGCTTTTTTATTTATGAAGGCCCCCCTCGGGGTCTGACCGGGTCCGCATGCAGTCTTTGACGATTCACACCTCGGATGGACAGTCGCTTGCCGCCACGCGATACGAGCCGGGGCCACGCGATGGACGGCCAGGGCGCCCTGCCACGCGCGCGGTGATTCTCGCGCCGGCCTTGGGGGTGCCGCAGACTTTCTATCGGGGCTATGCGCAATGGCTGGCCGATCAGGCCTGTGTGGTCTACACCTTTGATTGGCGCGGCATGGGGCAATCGGCTCCGGCTTCCTTGAAAGGCTACCGGGCCAAGCTGACCGATTGGGCCTTGCTGGATGCGCCCGCCTTGATGAATGAGGTGGCCCAGGCTCACCCACAGTTGCCCATCAGTTGGTTCGGTCACAGCATGGGCGGGATCCTGTTTGGTTTGATGCCCCAGCATCCGGCCGTCGACCGGGTGGTCACGCTGGGCAGTGGCAGTGGCTATGCCCCTCATCTGGCACGCCCTTTGCGTTATGGCATGGGTTTGTTCTGGAACGTGTTGGTGCCGATCAGTGTGCGCTTGAATGGCTATTTCGCTGGCCGCCGCCTGAAGGCAGTCGGTGATTTGCCGCGTGGGGTGGTGGCGCAATGGCGCCGCTGGTGCCAGCATCCTGAGTTCTTGATGAGTGAAGGGGCGCATGTCAAAGCCGCCTATGCGCAAGTGAAGAAACCGATCACCGTGGTGATGGTGGCCGACGATGAAATGGCCACTAAGCGAGGCATTCGTGCGGTGCATGAGCACTACAAGCAGGCCGCGTTGCGCTGGGTCACCCTCTCGCCGCGCGAGCTGGGGGTCAAGGCCATTGGCCACTTCCATTTCTTTCATCCCAAAGCCGGCCCACGCGTGTGGTCCGTCAGCTTGCCTTGGTTGGGAGCGTGACGATGTTTGAAACCCTGTCGTTGAACTCGCTGGATGGTTACGTGCTGTCGGCGCGTGTCTATGTGCCTGAGTCGATGCCGCGCCGCGTGCTGCTGCTGGTGTCGGCCATGGGGGTGTCGCAACGCTTTTATGAGCCCTTCGCGCAGTGGCTGACGACGCAAGGCGTGGCGGTGATGACCTTCGACTTTCGCGGGATCGGTGACTCGGCCCCAAGGAGTCTCAGAGGCTTCGATGCCAGCATCTCTGACTGGGCCACCAAGGATCTCTCGGCGGCTGTGCAGTATGTCGAAACGCGGTGGCCAGAGGTGCCTCGCGTCTATCTGGGGCACAGCCTGGGCGGGCAGCTGTTCGGTTGGCTGAATCATCCTGAACGCTTCGATCGCGTGGTGACCGTGGCGAGCGGCAATGGCTATTGGCGCTACAACGCGCCGGCGGTTCGGGGCAAGGCTCCCCTGCTGTGGTGGCTGCTGGCGCCGGTGTCGGTGAGCTTGGCGGGCTACTTTCCGGGCAAACGATTGGGCGCGATCGGTGATTTGCCAGCCAAGGCCATGTGGCAGTGGCGGCGTTGGTGTCTGCACCCGGATTACCTCGGGGCAGAGGGCGGGCACCTGCGGGCACACTATGCCAAGGTGCGGAATCCCATTCACGCGGTGCTGGCCGAAGACGACGAATTGTTGTCCCCATTGGGCATTCAGCGGCTGTACCACCTGTATTCCAATGCCAAGGTCGAATTCGAGTCGATCGAGCCGCGGGCCGTGGGCCTCGACCGGGTCGGGCATTTCGGCTTCTTCAAGCCGGCATCGGCCACGGCCCTGTGGCCCAAGGCATTGAGCTGGATCGGCCTGCAGGCCTGAGCAAGAACAAGGAGACAAGACCCATGAGCGAATTCATCCTGAAGCACCAGGAAGGTGCTGTGCTGACCCTCACGTTCAACCGTGTGGACAAGAAGAACGCCTTGCTGGGCGAGATGTACACGGATCTGTCTGACGCGTTGGAGCGCGCATCCACGGATGATGCGGTGCGGGCCGTGGTGCTGCAAGGCTCGGTGGAGGTTTTCACCGCCGGCAACGACCTGATCGATTTTTTGAGCAACCCACCGGATGCTGGCAAGGGCCGCGAAGTGCCGGTATTTCGCTTTCTGGAGGCCTTGCGCGCCTTCCCCAAACCCATCGTGGCGGCGGTCTGCGGCCCCGCCGTGGGAGTGGGCACCACCTTGCTGATGCATTGCGATCTTGTTTACGCGGGTGACAACGCTGCGTTCAGCATGCCTTTTGTGAATCTGGGGGTGTGTCCAGAGGCCGGCTCCAGTCTCTTGCTGCAGAACCTGGTGGGTTACCACCGCGCGGCAGAGAAGTTGATGCTGGGCGAACCTTTCTATGCCGAAGAGGCGCTGGAGATGGGGCTGGTCAATCGCATCCTGCCGCCGCACGAAGTGAATGGGTATGCCCAGGCGCAGGCCGCCAAACTTGCGGCCAAATCGGTGGCCTCGTTGCGCATCACCAAGGCCTTGATGAAACAGCACCATCCCACTTTGTCTGCGGTGATGATGGAAGAGGGCAAACATTTCTCTGAATTGATTCGCGGCCCCGCAGCCAAAGAGGCGATGTCTGCGATCATGGAAAAGCGTCGACCTGATTTTTCAAAGTGCTGATCTCCCATCTCTCCCCCGATCTCGTCCAGTCTGTGCTGGACGCCTTGCCCGTGCCAGTCTTCTTCAAGAATCGGCAGGGCGTTTATCAGGGGTGCAACAAGGCCTTCACCGAAATCATGGGCAAGCGCTCCGACGAGTTGCTGGGCATGACGGTGTATGACCTGTCGCCGCCTGATCTGGCGCAGGTCTACTTTGAGGCCGATGAGGCCTTGATGTCGGCAGGGGGGGAGCAGCGCTACGAAGCCCAGATCGAGTTGCCATCGGGGGAGCGGCGCGATGTCATGTTCTACAAGGCAGCCCTCAAAGATGCCAGCGGTCAGGTGACCGGCCTGGTCGGCACCCTGCTCGACATCACCGAACGCAAGGCACTCGAAATGCGGTTGGCCGACCTGGCCCAGCATGATGCCCTGACTGGCCTGTTCAATCGACGTGCCATCCTGGCCTACCTTGAAGGCTTGCATCAAGATCGGCGCCAGAACCTGCAACCCGTGTGCCTCATGATGATCGACGTAGACCACTTCAAGGTCATCAACGATCAGCACGGGCATGGGGTGGGCGACGAGGTCTTGCGCCGGGTGTCCACCTGCTTGAAAGGGCAACTGCGCGAAAAGGATCGCGTGGGTCGCATCGGGGGCGAAGAGTTTTTGGTGGTGCTGGGCAGCACCGATCTGCCAGATGCCCAAGGCGTGGCCGAACGCTTGCGGCAAGAAATCGCGGCCTTGATGATCGAGGGATCAGGGCTGTCGCTGAGCCCCACCGTCAGCATCGGGGTGGCGCAAAGCCATGCCCACGAAGTCGACTGGGCCGAGGTGATTGGCCGGGCGGATGCGGGGCTGTATCAGGCCAAACGGGCCGGGCGAAATCGGGTGGTCGTGGCCAATCAGGCGCTGCTGGCCCCTGCACTCAAGGACTGGCATCGGGAGTGAAGTTTCCTTGGGTTTTCATATGGCAATATTCAACACTCCGCCTCAAGAAGGTGGTAGCGCTCTTGGGTCAAAATCCATAAAATGTCGGTTATGCACATTTTGGTGCTGAAGTTCTCGGATGTCTGACGATTCTGCTGCCCCTCCTTCTGACCAGGACGCCTTGCTGGATGTCCTCCAGGCCGTCATGACGCCGCTGGCGCAGTTGGCGGTGGCCAAGGGCTTGGCGTATTCGGGCGCAGAAGAAGCCTTCAAGCGGGCGTATGTGCGGGCAGCGCGCGAAGCCCAAATCGCGGCGGGGCATTCACCGAATCGCCTGGTCAGTCGCATCAGCACCGCCACCGGCATCAACCGCCGCGAGGTCACTCGGCTGGTCGAAACCGATACAGGGCGCCCGCTGCCGGCCCCGATCTCCATCGCGTCCGAGGTGTTCACGCGCTGGCAATCCGACCCCAATTACTGCGAAGAGGGGCAACCCAAGTCGCTGCCCCGTCAGGGGCTGGCCCCCAGTTTTGAAACCCTGGCGCGCTCGGTGACGCAGGACGTACACCCTCGTAGTCTGTTGGACGAATTGGTGCGCTTGGGCCTGGCCCAGGTGGATATCCCCAGCGATACGGTCAGCCTTTTGCAGCAGGGCTTTGTCCCCAAGGGCGATTGGCAGAGGATGCTGGCATTCCTGCGCGACAACGTTTCCGATCACTTGAACGCAGCCGTGACCAACGTGCTGGGCGACAAATCCGCCCACTTTGAGCAGGCGGTGTTTGCCGATCACCTGTCGCACGAATCGGTCGAGATGGTTCGGCAGCTGGCGCGGCAGCACTGGAAGCAATTACTTAGCGAGGCCGTGTCCTTGCTGGAGCAACGAATGGCCGTGGATCGGGAGCGTGGCGGGGAGACAGGGCAGCGTGTGCGCCTGGGCTTGTTCACCTTCCATGAAGCCATGGCCGACAAGGAAGACGAGGGTCGATCATGATCAAAAAGATAGCCTGGCTGTGTTTGTGCGCCACGCTGGTGAGTGGCTGCGGCGGTGGTGGGTCTACCGTCGCCAGCGGTGTGGGCAGTGGGGGCACGGGCTCTTACACCAGCGGACCGGTGACTGGTCTGGGGTCGATCATCGTCAATGGCATTCGGTATGACGTGACTTCTGCTGGCATTTCCGATGACGAAGATTCAACTGGGCTTGATGAGTCGTCGCTCAAATTGGGCATGTTCGTGGATGTCGATGGCTCCGAGGTGACGGCGGCGAGCACTGGGCAGACCGCGACGGCGACCTCGGTACGACTGGCCAGCGACTTCATCGGTCAAATCTCAGCTGTCGCGCCATCCAGTTCAGCCCCTACCAGCATCAGCTTGTTCGGCCGAACGATTTCGATTGACAGCAAAACGGTGTACACCGCCCCCATCAATGTGGGGGACTATGTGGTGGTTTATGGCTTGGTGTCTCCTGCGGGTTACGTAGCCACTCGCATTGAGAAGTTGAATGCGACACCTGCCGTACAGAAAATGTCCGGGGTCGTGAGGCATCTGGACGATATTCCCAATACCTTCACATTGGGCTCACAAACGATCAACTACAGCTTGGTCAGTCCTCTGCCTACCCGGGTGCGGAATGGTTCGCTGGTACGTGTTTGGGTGTCACCAGTACAAGTTGGTGGGATCTGGACTGCTACCAAACTGAGAGCGCCTGTGGCTTCAGTGAGGGACAGCAAGAGCGCCACAGTCAAGGGGTTGATTGGCACATTGACAGATCAGACCTCGTTTGTGGTTAACGGAATCAATGTGGACGCGTCCAAAGTGACGTTGTCTGGCGTCTTGGCCGAAGGCAGCCGTATTGAGGTGAAAGGAAAGATGGTCAATGGAGTGTTGGCCGCAACCCAGGTCACTACTGAGACGCAGGCAGACATTGCCAACGAGGAAGTTGAGTTGCACGGGCGTGCCTATTCGGTTACCTCCAGTCAACTCACCGTCCGTGGCGTGGTTGTTAGCTATACCCCGTCCGTTTTGCTAGATGGTCCTGTGACAGCCTTGCAATGCATTGAGGTGAAAGGTACGGTTTACAACGCACAGAACCAGTTGATCGCGACCGAGATCAAATCCGATACCGGCTGCAAATTGTGAGGCAGTTGATCAGGCCGAGGTGGGCCCTTGAAACCCACCCTGCCTGAACGTCAACACCAGGGTGTCGCGCCAACCGTGCTCGCCCAGTGGCTGAATCGGGGTCGATTCGTGGATCACCCGTTCGTCGTCCAGCAGCAGCGTGCTCCAAGGTTCGTTCAAGGTGAAGCGCACGCCCCTCGGGCCATCGGCTTCGAACACGCGCGTTTCACCGCCTTTGATCAGGTGGCGCTCCAGCATCAACACCGCCACAAAGTCCACGCCGTCGCGGTGTGCGCCTTCGGGGGTGGGGCGACCAATGCCACCGGTGGTGTCCACACGGAACTGATGCGCTTCGATGAACCATCGATCGACTGGTTTGGTGCGGGCCAGCAGCTGTCCCAACTGGCGAATCAGGGCCTGCCACACCGGGTGCTCGGCGACCACCGGTGCCACCGGTTCGAACCAGCGCTCGAACCCGCCGTGCAGGGCGTTGTAGATCACCGGCTGCCAGTGGGCGCGATGAGGCATCCGCTCCAAAGTGCCCGAGGCCACATCCAACACATAGCTGTCGTGCCGTCGGTATCGGTAATGGCCGCCATCGCGCAGATGCGGATCAGGCGGCAGCTGGTTCCAGCTCGCATGCAACAACTCGGCGGTGGCGGCATCAGCCCCAATCCACGGCAGCAGGGTGTCTGCGGTCAACAAAGCCCAACCTTGCGTGTGCAAGGTCGCGGGAGCCGCTTCCAGTGTCGAGACAGGAACGAGTTGCATCGATGAAGGCAGAGGCACGGGGCCTTAATTTTTAGGAATGGGGCGTGGACGGCCTTCGGAGTCGATGGCCACATAGGTCACCTTCGCTTCGGTCACCTTGACCAGGAAGGGCGCCGACGGATTGCGCTCGGCCCAGGCCTCGACATGCACGGTCACCGAGGTGTTGCCGACCTTCTCAACGCGAGCATAGATCGACAGCAGATCGCCCACGGACACCGCCGAGCGGAACACGAACTCGTTGACCGCCACGGTGGCCACACGCCCCTTGGCCACGCGAGCGGGCAGCACGCAGCCACCCAGGTCGATCTTGGCCATGATCCAGCCACCAAAGATGTCGCCGTTGCCGTTGGCGTCTTCAGGCATGGGCATCACCCGCATGACCAGTTCCATTTCTGGATGCAGGTCCGTCGGGGTCAGAAGGGTATTGGGGCGGGGGACGATGGTCATGGGAAATACAGCAGACAATGGATGGACCAAATCAGACAAGACATTGTTCCAGAATGCGGCGCCACGCACACACATCCATTGCTGATAACCAGACATCTTCCTCGGTTTCCGGACGAACGGATTGGGAAACCCTCTCACGTCTGTGGCCGTATTTGTGGCACTACAAGTGGCGCGTCCTGCTCGCTTTGGGTTTCATGGTGGGGGCCAAGGTGGCCAACGTCGGGGTGCCGGTGTTGCTCAAGAATCTGATCGATGGCTTGGCGCCTCACCCCACCGCCGCGCAGGCCATGTTGGTGGTGCCCACCGGCTTGTTGGTGGCCTACGGTCTGCTGCGCCTGTCTACCTCACTGTTTGCCGAGCTGCGTGAGCTGGTATTTGCCAAAGCCACCGAGGGCGCGGCACGTTCGATTTCCTTGAAGGTGTTTTCGCATCTGCATGCGCTCAGCCTGCGCTTTCATCTGGAACGCCAAACCGGCGGCATGACCCGTGACATCGAGCGCGGCACGCGTGCGGTTCACTCGCTGATTTCCTATTCGCTGTACAGCATCGTCCCCACTCTGATTGAGGTGACCTTGGTGTTGACCTTGCTGGCCACCAAGTTCGACATGGCCTTTGCCTGGATCACGCTGGTCGCGCTGGTGCTGTATGTGACCTTCACGGTGTCCGTCACCCAATGGCGCACGCAGTACCGGCGCGTGATGAATGAGATGGACTCGAAGGCACACACCCGAGCCATCGACTCTTTGCTCAACTACGAAACGGTCAAGTACTTCAACAACGAAGCGTTCGAAGCCCGTCGGTATGACGAAGCCTTGGAGAAGCTGCGGCAAGTCAGCCTCAAGAGCCAGCAGACCTTGTCCTTGTTGAACTCAGGTCAACAGACCATCATCGCGGTGGGCTTGATCATCATGCTGTGGCGGGCCACGCAAGGCGTCGTGGTGGGGCGCATGACGGTGGGCGACCTGGTCATGGTCAACGCCTTCATGATCCAGCTCTACATCCCCTTGAACTTTCTGGGGGTGATCTATCGCGAGATCAAGCAGTCCCTCACTGATCTGAACAAGATGTTCACCCTGATGGAGCGTGAACGCGAAGTGGCCGATGCGCCCACGGCACAAGCGTTGCAACTGAGTGGTCCGCCATCGATCCAGTTTGACCACGTGCAATTCGCCTACGAGTCCAACCGCCCCATCCTGCACGACATCTGCTTCGAGATCCCGTCAGGGCAGACGGTGGCGGTGGTGGGGCCTTCTGGCTCTGGCAAGTCGACCCTGGCTCGCTTGCTCTACCGTTTCTATGACGTACAAGGCGGGGGCATCTACATCGCAGGGCAAGACCTGCGGCAGGTGACGCAAGACAGCTTGCGCCGCCACATCGGCATCGTGCCCCAAGACACGGTGCTGTTCAATGACACGGTGGCCTACAACATCGCCTATGGTCGCCCCGAAGCCTCCAGCCAAGAGGTCGAAGCCGCAGCCAAGGCCGCCCGTATCCATGACTTCATCGTCAGCACCCCCAAGGGCTACGACACCATGGTGGGCGAACGCGGCTTGAAGTTGTCTGGCGGTGAGAAGCAACGGGTGGCCATTGCCCGCACCTTGCTGAAAAACCCGCCGATTCTGGTGTTCGACGAAGCCACCTCGGCGTTGGATTCGGCCAATGAACGCGCCATCCAGGCCGAGTTGTCGGCGGTGGCGCAGGGTAAGACGGTGCTGGTGATCGCGCACCGCTTGTCCACAATCGTCCATGCACATGAGATTCTGGTGATGGACGCCGGGCGTATCCTGGAACGAGGCACCCATGCCCAATTGCTCGCGTTAAACGGTCGCTACGCGCAAATGTGG